>CAMWGM010000126.1 GCA_947173755.1 uncultured Muribaculaceae bacterium | reverse complement strand
GGTCTTTTTAATGAATAAATTTCAGGATGAATATTTGAAAGGTGCTCCCGTGAGCCGGCTCAAGGGGTTGACTGCTCTGTCGCCCGTGGCTGTATTTCTCGGATGCTATCTTGCGGTTTCGGTCGCCGTGGGCGATTTCTACCGTATGCCGGTCGCGGTTGCAATGCTTGTGGCGTCGGTGTGGGCGGTCATCATCTACCGCGGACGCTCGCTGTCAGACTGCATCGAGACTTTCTCGCGTGCCGCCGGTCACGCCAATATCCTCTATATGATCTGGATTTTCATCCTGGCCGGAGCCTTTTCGGCAGTGGCGCGCCACATCGGGGCTGTCGAGGCGACAGTGCGTCTGGCTCTCGGGGTGTTTCCTCCGCAGTTCATACTTCCGACACTCTTTTTTGCCGCCTGTTTTATCTCGCTTGCCATCGGCACTTCAGTCGGAACTGTCGTGGCCCTCACACCGCTTGCGGTCGAGATCGGGGGTATCGAGGGAGGCGACGTAGCTTTCTACGTGGCTGTCATTCTCGGAGGCGCTTTCTTCGGCGACAACCTTTCGTTCATTTCCGACACGACCATCGCGGCCACCCGTTCGCAGGGCTGCTCGATGAGCGATAAATTCAAGGCCAATTCATGGATCGTGGTTCCGGCGGCGATCGTGACATTGATCCTCTATGCCATCCTCGGCAATGCGACACCGGCTGTGCCGACAGAATCAGATGTCAGTCCGTGGCTCATTCTCCCTTATCTCGCCGTGATCGCCACCGCAATCATGGGCTGGAATGTGACAGTGGTGTTGTGTCTGGGGTTGTTGTGCGCGCTCGTCATCGGAGCATTGTCGGGTCATCCTCTGCTCGACATGGCTCATGCTGCGGGGGATGGCATAAACTCTCTTGGCGAACTGATAGTGGTGACGCTTCTGGCCTCGGGAATGCTCGGGATCATCAAGGCGGCAGGAGGCATCAACTATCTGCTGCAGGTCCTGACGCGGCGCATCCACGGGCGACGGGGTGCGCAGGCGGTCATATCGCTGCTCGTTGCGATGGTCAATCTCTGCACCGCCAACAACACTGTGGCGATCATCACCGTCGGATCGATCTCCCGATCGATCGCGGGCCGGTTCGGAGTCGACGCGCGCAAGAGCGCCTCGCTGCTCGACACTGCTTCGTGCATCGTGCAGAGTCTCATCCCCTACGGAGCGCAGACGCTTCTGGCAACCTCGCTTGCCGGAATCTCCGCAGCCGCGCTTTTCCCTTACCTCTATTATCCGTGGGTGCTCACCGTCTCACTGATACTCTCGATAATTTTCCTCTATCCACGCCGACTCAACAACAGTCCTGACTGATGGCACGCAATCTTCTCGGCCGCTACGTGTGGCTCATCGACACAATCCGCCGCTACGGCTCGATCTCGCTCAAACGTCTGAGCGAACTTTGGGAACGTTCTCCATTTTCCAACGGGGAACCTCTGGCGCGTCGCACCCTCTACAACTACCGCACCGCCATCGACGAACTTTTCGGGATCGAGATCGTCTGCTCGCGCTCGACGTTCGAGTATTCCATCGCCTCCACGTCGCTCCATCAGGAGGGAATGACCGACTGGCTGCTCAACTCCGCCGCCATGAGCAACGTGCTTACATCCGCCTCCGATGTCGCCGACCGGATTTTCATCGAGGATGTCCCATCGGCGCGCCGCTATCTCGGCCTGGTGGTCGATGCGCTTCGCGACTCGTTTCCGATCCGCTTCAGTTATCATCCCTACACTAAGTCGACGCCGACACCAGATGTCGTTATCGAGCCATACTTCCTGAAGATTTTCCGGCAACGGTGGTATATCACCGGACGCAACACACGCGACGGACGCATCAAGACCTATGCGCTCGACCGAATGGCCGATGTCACGGCAATCCCGGAACCTTTCGTCTCCGACCCCACTTTCGATGCCGAAAGTTATGTCCGCGATGCTTTCGGAATCATTTTCTCGCAGGGGGAGACAAAGGAGGTTGTCCTGCGCGCCGATCCGCGTCAGGCCAAATATCTGCGTGCTCTTCCGCTCCATCATTCGCAGCATGAGGTGATCCACGATGAATACTCGCTTTTCTACTACACGCTGCGCATCACCTCAGACCTGCTTCAGGAAATTCTCTCGATGGGGAGCCGCGTTGAAGTGATCGCGCCGCCTGAACTCAAGGCCATGCTTGTCGATGAACTTAGCAAGACTCTCGGTCTTTACGAGAAGTAGTTTCTCTCTGTCCGGCGCCGAGGCTGCCCGGAGGTCTGTCGTGTCGGACTGTCTATCCGCCACTTCCGCTTTACCATCAGTCGCACGACTGTCCGGAACCTCTGCCTTCGCGGCAAGTTCTGCAGCCGCTCTTGCCTCGGCGGCGGCCTTTTCTGCAGCCGCTTTTGCCTCAGCGGCCGCTTTTGCCGCTGCTCTCGCCTCGGCTGCCTGACGCCGGCGCAGGACGGCCTTACGCGCTCTCGCGGAGCGGATTATGGCCAGTTGAAGTTCCGGCTTGAGTTCCATGGCCTCCGGATAGTAGAAACATGTTTTCGAGATATCCGCTTTGCCTTCAATGATTTTGGCGAACGTCATCAGCATGAAACCCTTCTCCTCAGGGAAGGTGTCAAGGTTGGCGATTTTGAGAAACAGACGGACTGCCGCGGCTTCGGAGATGATCAGTGATGACTTTTTGTTCTTACGTTTCATAACTTCTTTTTTTCTGCAAAATTAGGCTCTGCGGAGGCCGTAATGGTGCGATAATGATCCTTTGTTAGAAAAGAAAACAACCGGCCCGGGGAAAGCGGGTCGGTTGTGTGATGTTTATTTCGTCAGTGGATTGTCTTATCGGTCGATATCGTTGAGAAGAGTCCTGACGGCGGCTTCGAGCTGAAGATCGGTGCCTTTGACAATCGTGGCGGGATCGTTGGCAACCTTGACATCAGGCTCCAACTGGGTGTTTTCGAGATAGTTGCCTTCGGCTGTCTTGAAGCCCACGACCGGGATACCGTAGACCAGCGAAGGATCCTGCATGTCGACCCAGTTGACCGAGGTCATGGTTCCGGGGACAGGCATACCCACGATTTTGCCAAGACCGCGGTTGCGGTACATCCAGGGAGTGCCGTGGGCGTTGGAATAGTTGGCCTCGCATGTCACCATCACCGACGGACGCAGCCATCGGCGCGAAGGCATTTCGCCGCTCTTGACACCTTTGATATACTGAGTGAGATATTTTTTGCCGCTGAAGAGCACCTCGATATCCTCGTGCAGACGGCCGCCGCCGTTCCAGCGGGTGTCGATCACGATGCCTTCCTTGTCCCAGTAACGTCCGAGCACGTCGGCATAGATGCGGCGGTAAGAGGCGTCGTTCATCGCCTGGAGATGCACGTAGCCGAGGCGCCCTCCCGAGAGGGAGTCGACCATCTGTCGGTTGCGTTCCACCCAGCGGTCGTAGAGCAATCCGGTCTCATTGCTGACGGGCAGCACGACCTCCTCGACACTCTCGCCTGAAGGTGTGGTGAACCCTACGAGGGTCTTCTTGCCGCTCAGACCGTTGAGCATCGCCATTGGATCGGCCGAGGCGGCCAGGGGCTCTCCGTTTATGGAGTTGATGACAGCACCGGGAGTCATTTTCGTCCCGGAGAAACCGAACGGACCTTTGGCTATGATTTCGTCGACTTTCAGGCCCGGGCCTTCGTAGGTCAGGTTATAGATAAGTCCGAGCGAGCCGGTCAGTTCCTTCGCCATCGGGCCGTAGTAACGGCCGCCGGTGTGGCTGACGTTGAGTTCGCCGAGGAGTTCGGATGCCATTTCGGCGAAATCGGCGTTGTTGGAGATATGGGGCAGGAAGCGGCGGTAGGAGTCGGAGAGTGCTTTCCAGTCGACACCGTGCATGTCGGGATCGTAGAAACGCTCGCTCTCTTCGTTGACCATCGAGCCATACATATATTCACGTTCCGCCTCGGGATAGATTTTCTGGCGTGCCGAATAGGTGATGTTTTCGGTTTTACCTGACGAGAGGCCCATTTTCTTCATCGAGTTGGCTCCCAGCAGGAAGAGATAACTCTCGTCGGCATCGGGCTGAAGACTGAGGCGTCGCGCACCGAGTTTCTTGTAGAGTTCGACACCCGACTTGCGCAGGTTGGAACGCCAGAGGTCATATCCCTCGTCGACCGACGCGAGCCAGTAAAGATGCTCGCCGTCCTTGTCGATGTAGGCATCGGCCACATCGCTCGAGAACGGCGTGAGACGCACGATGCGCTCATGTATTCCCTCAGGTTCGACGTTGACACCCTCCTGCTCCTTGTCGGCGGCATCGCTGTCATCAACCTTGGTGTCTTTCTTCCCTTTCTTTCCCTTCTTGTCTTTCTTGTCGGATGTGGAAGCGGTTTTCGCTGATGATTTTTTCTTATTCTTAGTCAGTTGCTGCTGCAGTTGGAAATCCTCTTCCGAGAGATTGAAACGGTCGTAGGCCTCCTGATTGACAAACGCGATCAGCACATCCTCGGTAGTTCCCCACGAGGCGTGGTTTTTCATGCCGTAGCGGTCGGAGGTGAAGATGACGGCATTGCCGTCCATCACCCATCGGGGGTTATAGTTGCTGTAGGCATCGTCGGTGATGTTGATCATCTCGCCCGACCCGACATTGAAGAGCGCAATGTCGAAATATGGGTCGCGCTGATGGACGTCGACGGTAGCGACGAGCCATTTCGAGTCGGGACTCCAACTGAAATCCATGTCGGCGTCGCGCGATGTGATGGTCTCGCCGTTGGTGAGGAGACGCACCTGCTTGGTCTTGAGATCCATGACGGCAATCTTGCGGCGGTCCTGGACGAAGGCTATCTTTTTGCCGTCGGGCGACACGACCGGTTTGCAGCGGTCGATGGTCTGATCGTCGAAAAGCGGGGTCTCGTCGACCAGAGTGGCGTTGGCGAAGTTCGGATCGTCGTCACGGCCGATGCTGGCGCGATAGATGTTGTTGTGACCGTTTCGGTCGGAGGTATAGTAGAGAGTGCGGTTATCCTTGCCCCAAGACGGCGATGATTCGGCAGCCGGTGTGGCTGTGATCTGGCGGGTGGTCTTGTAGTCGGCCGATGTGACGAAGATGTCGCCGCGATGGGCGAACGCCACCTGCTTGCCGTCAGGCGAGACGGCGGGATCATCGGCGCCGCCTGTGACGGAGAGGTATTTAGTGGGCGAGGGGGTGTCGAGAGTGACGT
>CAMWGM010000125.1 GCA_947173755.1 uncultured Muribaculaceae bacterium | reverse complement strand
TGCTTTGCCGTAGCAAAAGCAATAAAAAGGCTGAGTTTGCACTGAGGGGAATAACCCAACCGATGGGAATAGCACAGTATGAGACTGAAAAACTTTTTAACGATGTAGCATCGGCACTTCCTACCATAGAGGAGATTGAAGAAGAACTTAGTAAAGAGAATCAATAATCGTCTACAAGTCATCTTGCGACAGCATCCGTGACAGCATCCGAATATTTTTCAAAAAAATATGAGGAAATATTTGGCAGTATTAAAAAAAACTACTAACTTTGCACCGCAAAACCAAAAGAATGGTGAGCATAGCTCAGTTGGTTAGAGCGTCGGATTGTGGTTCCGAAGGTCGTGGGTTCGACCCCCACTGTTCACCCTAAGTAAAACATTAGCCGCGACTGTTTTCAGCCGCGGCTAATGTTTTTAACTCCGTTTCGGAGTCGTGATGTCTTTTACAACATTGGAAGATGTTCATTCAGTGGCATAACTGAGGATGGTAGGGCTTTCGACGTTCACTCCGAATTCGTGGGCCTTGGCAAGAATTGCTTTCGCGAGACGCGGACGGAGATCTTCGGGACAATAACGGAAATATGCTTCAGCGGCTCTGACATGAGCTGCGTCGATCAACGGATACTCGCGACGTTCGGGCAGTCCGAATGCGCTGTCGGGGAGGTCTTTACGCTCCTCATAGGAAATTGTGTCTGACATAATCGGGAGAGTTTTATTATGGGGGAAAGGTGTCAAGGCGACTCCGTTCCCCCATCAGGTTTTGTTTATGAATTAAATATTGTTATCAGAGATTGAATCGGACACCGGCCTGCAGGAGACCCTGGGCACCATATCCGAGTTCGGCAAAAATCGCTGTCTTGGGTGAAAGACCTACTTCAGCACCGAGGGGAGAGATCTGGAATGCGAAATAGCCTTTGGTCTCGTCGATATCCGAAACATGGGTGATATCAGCACCAATTCCAAGATGACCGTAGAGGCGCACGATAGAATTGGAGTAGTAACGATAATAGGCGTTGGCCATCAGGACATGATAGTAGGCATTACCATCCCATTTTTTGAAAGATGCCGAAGAGAAGGTGTAACTGACACCTAATTTCAGTTTGGGCATCACGTTGAAGTTGACTCCTGCGGTCAGCGCGCCCCAGGCATTGTTGATCTTGCCTGCGTCAGCATGCATATCAGAGTTGTCCATCTGTGTGAAACCGCCATAACCAAGCTGTATCTGCTGGGCGGAAGCACCGACTGCCACTGCGATGAGGGCTAAGAGAGAGAGGAGTAATTTTTTCATAAGGGAAAAATTGAAGGGGATGAGAAATTTGAAAATAGTTGTAGAGTGATTATGCTTCTATAACATTCAGATCCCCGTCAATGTTCACGCTCAGAGTTTTCTTGATTTTTGAAAGGTCGAAGCCGGCGAGCAGTTCGCCAAGAGTAACGGGGGTATCATCGTTTCTGAGGCCGAGGACACATGCCGCTTTTCCGAGGAGTTGCTCAGGAGAGAAGCGGAGACGGAGTCGGTCCATGCTCATACCGCCATCTCTTTTGGAAAGACGTCTTCCATCCGAATTGCAGATAAGCGGAAGGTGTATAAATCTCGGCGCCCGATAACCGAGTAGATCGTATAGCAGAATCTGCTGAGCGGCTGACAGGAGAAGGTCGGAGCCACGCATCACTTCGTCGACTCCCATCAGTGCATCGTCGACCACTACGGCCAACTGATAAGCCCATGCACCGTCGGAGCGCCTGAGGATAAAGTCACCGCACTCCCGGCTAAGATTTACGGTCTGCTCACCGAAAATTCCATCGGTGAAACTGATTGTCTCGTCGGGCACGAAGAGTCTGACCGAATGAGGCGTCCGGGGAAAAATGATATTACTGTCAGGCATAACCGCCGGGCGGCATCTCCCGCCATAGATTATGCGGCCGTCACTCTGATGAGGGGCCTGTGTCGCCATGATTTCGGCACGGGTGCACGAGCACGGATAAATCATGCCGGTTGTGATAAGATGGCGGAGCGCCTCCTGATAGAACTCCGAACGGTTGCTCTGTCTGAACAATGGATCATCCATTCCCCCTTCGTCCCACGAGAGACCGAGCCATCGGAGATCATCTTCGATAAGACTCATCCACGTCTCTTTGGAACGCTGAGGATCAAGATCCTCGATGCGCAGAATCCACCTGCCTCCCCGGCTTTTTACCGAGAGCCATGTGGCGAGAGCAGTGACGATGTTGCCGAAATGCATCCGGCCGGAGGGGGAGGGGGCGAAACGTCCGGTTGGTCCATTCATATCTTACAACTATTACAATCGAGTACAAAATTACTCAAATTCCGATCCCGAGGGGCGGGTTTTAGCGAATTTTTTATTACCTTTGCGATAGAAAAATTGGATATCACACCATGTTATACTCGATGACCGGGTTTGGGAAGGCTGTGACCGAACTGCCCGATAAGAAAATAACCGTTGAAATAAAGTCGTTAAACAGTAAGCAGGTCGATATGGCCGCCCGCGTTCCCTCGCAGTTGCGCGAGGTTGAACTCGAACTGCGCAACCGTGTAGCGACCGGTCTTGTCAGAGGAAAGATCGATCTGACAGTGTCGATCGAAAACATCGGACCCGATACCAATCAGGTGTCGCTCAACACGCAGATGCTCGAATCTTACAAAAAGCAGGTAGAGGAAGTTTCCGATAAATTGGGCATCGGTGTCCCTACCGATTGGTATCAGGTGCTTCTCCGTTTTCCGGACGTGATGAAGACAGAGACCCAGACTGAACTCTCGGCTGAAGATGTAGAAGCGGTTTTCGCAACGTTATCATCGGCAATTGAAGCCGTCAAGGCCCACCGACGCGCCGAAGGAGAGAAACTCGAAGCATTTTTCCGTCTGCGCCTTGACCGTATAAGCGCTCTTCTTGCGGATGTGCCCCGACACGAAGGTGAACGCGTGGCCCGCATACGCGCCCGCATGGAAGAGGGGTTGCAGAAACTTCAGGGTGTGGATTTCGACCGCTCACGCCTCGAACAGGAAATGTTTTTCTATATCGAGAAACTCGACGTCAATGAGGAGAAGCAACGTCTGGCTCAGCATATCTCCTATTTCGACGAAACTATGCGTGAAGATGACGCCCAGGGCAAGAAACTGGGATTTATCGCTCAGGAGATGGGCCGGGAGATCAATACACTCGGATCGAAGAGCAACCACTCGGAGATGCAGCATCTCGTGGTGATGATGAAGGACGAACTCGAACAGATCAAGGAGCAGGTGCTCAACGTGATGTGATGGACAAGACAGGTAAAATCATCATTATCTCCGCACCCTCGGGCACGGGAAAATCGACGATTGTCGGCCGTCTGATCGACGGAGGTGATCTCGACATGCAGTTCAGCATCTCGGCCACCAACCGCGCCCCGCGCGGGGAGGAAAAAGATGGTGTGCACTATTATTTTCTGTCGACACCACGTTTTCAGCAGGCAATTACCGAGGGTGCCTTCGTGGAATATGAAGAGGTCTATCCCGGCAGATATTACGGCACTCTAAGAAGCGAGATAGACCGTATAACACGTGAAGGTCACAACGTCATCCTCGATATCGACGTGAAAGGCGGAGTGAATGTCAAACGGCTTTTCGGAACACGGGCACTCAGTCTCTTCATCGAGCCGCCGAGCGTCGACGAACTTCGCCGGCGGCTCGAAGGCCGAGGCACCGACTCTCGTGAAGCGATCGAGGAGCGTCTGGCCAAAGCGGAGTATGAACTCACGTTCGCACCTCAGTTTGACACTGTAATCGTCAACGACCAACTGGAGCAGGCTGTCGAGCATGCCCACGAAGTTATAAGAAAATTTGTAGACTCATGAAAATCGGAATTCTCGGAGGATCCTTCAATCCCGTTCATATCGGCCACCTTATGCTTGCCTCGTTCGTAAAGCAGTTCGGAGGTTTCGATGAAGTGTGGCTCATGCTTTCTCCGCTCAATCCCCTCAAAGTGGGTAGCGCCGACCTTATTCCCGACGTGATGCGGCTTAAGATGCTCGACATCGCCATCGGAAATTTCCCCGGGATAAAGGTGAACGACATCGAACTCTCGATGCCGAGGCCATCGTATACGATCAATACTCTCCGCTATCTCTCGAAGCGATATCCGCGTCACCAGTTTAAACTCATCATCGGTGCCGACAACTGGAAAGTGTTCGACCAGTGGAAAGACTCCGACATAATCCTCGTCAAGTGGGGCGTGCTGATTTATCCTCGTCCCGGTTATCCGATAGGTCAGGTGTTTGTCGACGGGGCCGAAGTGATCAAAGCCCCGATAGCCGACATTTCGTCAACATTCCTCCGCAAGGCTCTCGCCCGCGGCAAGGATATGACCTATTTCCTGCCGGCAGGAGTGTATGACTATATCAAGGAAAACAAACTTTATGGATCAGGTTCTGACAAATAATACATTGGCATTCATAGGCCTATGTAACGAATACTGCTATGCGGTGGAGAACGCTTCGCAGACCGATGCACGGTCATTCGTCAACACGATACTACGCCTGTTGCCCCGCATCTACATCGCTGCATCCGATCTGAATCCCGAGCGGCCCCTGACCGATGAGGAGCCTTATATCGACTCCGTTCTCGACGAGGACTACTATGAAGCCACGAGGCTTTCTATAGAAAATCTGCTCGGACCTGACGACGTCTATCTGGATACTTTCGAAGAAGACATGAAGTATTCCGACACGCCTGTCGGCGCAAGCATCTCCGAAGGAGTGTGCGACCTTTTTCAGGTTCTGTACAATTTCATAGCATCCGTCAAGGATGCTCCCAACGACTGGATACTTCAGGCAGTGGTTGCAGTCAACGACGATTTCAAGTCATATTGGAGCCAGATTCTGGTAAATCTTCTCCGTCCCCTCAACAATCTCCGATATAACCAGTTCGCCGAAGACGACGATGACGCGTCGGTCGACGGCTCAATACCTGAAATTTATTAAATCCCTATATACCATGGAAAAGAAAGTGATAGGCATGTGCTCGGACCATGCCGGTTATGAAATGAAATGCTTCCTGCAGGGCTATCTCGAATCGCTCGGCTATAAATATAAAGACTTCGGAACTTACTCGGCTGACTCTTGCGACTATGCCGACTTCGCCCATCCCTGTGCCGAAGCAGTAGAAAATGGGGAGTGTTATCCCGGAATCGCCCTCTGCGGATCCGGTAACGGAATCGGCATGACGCTCAACAAGCATCAGGGGATC
>CAMWGM010000124.1 GCA_947173755.1 uncultured Muribaculaceae bacterium | reverse complement strand
GACTATGGCGGCCACACCGGCAGGCAGACAGCAGCACACCGTCACGATGATGGCCCAGACAAGATGATTGGGAGGACACGGACGCATCGGGTCGTTCTGGGCAGCGTTCTGTCTCGACTGAGCCGCTCCGTAAGCCTGATTGACCTGAGGATAAGCGCTGACGGCAGCCACCGGTGTGGCCTGTTGCGCCTCAGCCTGACGGGGTTGCATCAGTTTGGCCAGAAGATCTGGCACCTGGCCGATTGTGGTCCAATTGGCAAGACCGTCAAACCACACCGGAGTCTGAGGTGTCAGTCCCTCTACCTTAAGGAGTTCATCAAGGGTCATCGGCCCGTGAGTGTTGTCGTTGATTACTATCCAGTAATGCATGGCTTTTATATATTATCGATATATGTTTTGGTGAATATGATTGTCAATGTTTTTCCTCTCGTTACTCCTGAGTCTCCTGATCGGCCTTCTCGCGGTCAAATCGCTCATAGGCCTCGACGATTCGCTGCACCAGGGCATGGCGCACGATGTCTTTCTTGCCGAATTCCACCTTCCCGATGCCGGGCACATCGCGGAGCACCTTCAGAGCCTGTATAAGACCTGACTGCACCGAGCGGGGCAGGTCGATCTGTGTGGCATCGCCGGTGATGATCATCTTGGCGTTGGTTCCCAGACGTGTCAGGAACATCTTGATCTGATGGATGGTGGTGTTCTGCGCCTCGTCGAGCACGATCACGGCGTCGTTGAGCGTGCGGCCTCGCATGAAAGCCAGCGGAGCGATCTGGATCACGTTGGTGTCCATGTATTCCTTGAGTTTCACGGCAGGCACCATATCCTCCAGCGCATCATAGAGCGGTTGCAGATAGGGATCGATCTTGTCTTTCATGTCGCCGGGAAGGAAACCGAGTTTCTCGCCCGCCTCGACGGCCGGACGCGAAAGGATGATCTTGCGTACCTCGCGGTTCTTCAGCGCCTTGACGGCGAGCGCGATAGCGATATAGGTTTTGCCCGTACCGGCCGGTCCGAGGGCAAACGTCAGGTCGTTCTCGCGGAATGCCTTTACAAGCAGGGCCTGGTTTGTGTTGCGCGGCGCGATAGGTTTTCCGTTCTGACCGTATATTATCACGTCGTCATGATGAGGTTCGGCCGGAGCCTTCCCCTTCACGATGTCGAGTATCACATCCTCGGTCAGTTTGTTATATTTGATGCAGTAGTCTTCGAGTTCCTTGACCTTCATCTCGAAGTCGGCCGTCTCGGCATCATCGCCGATCACCTTGATGACGCTGCCGCGAGCCGCCACACGCAACTTCGGGAAGAGGTTGCGGATGAGATGCATATTTGAGTTGTTGACACCATAGAAAGTCACGGGGTCAACCTGATCTATGATAACTATTCTTTCAATCATTTTCTGTTATTTCTGAGGGAGAGGTTTCTGTTGATAGATCCCGTTCCGGAGCATCCGGTAACGCCGGGCTCGTGGCTGCAGGATCATCCTTCTTGTCCTTCGAGGGGAACGGGATGGTCCAGCTGATTGTGAAAGCGGCCGAGAGCGGATTGCCTCGCTTTCCGAATCCGGGGATATACATCGGCAAGCCGTGAGGTGATGAAGAGTCGTGGAGCACCGACTGATAGATGATGCGCCAGCCGAGAGACAGTTGACTTACGATGCGCACCCTGATGCCGAGCGACACTTCTATCCAGCCCGTCGTGTGCGAAGTGGTCGGAAGCGAATAGACCGTAGGATCCTGCCAGTAAGAATCGGGCACCCTGACATCCTCGAGACTCCAGCGGAAGGGCGAGAGACCGTAGCGCACACCGAACATCAGTTTATAGTCAGGATTTGAGTTATAGAGGAAGTTATAGTCAGCCCCGATCTTGAAATAAGGTGAGAGGGGAGCCTTGAAAGTGAAGTTTTTGTCAGTCGGCGAGAGATCGGCGATTCCCGCGCCTACAGTCGCGCTGACCAGATAGCGGTTGTGGAAATTGATCTCGGCCATTACGTCGGTCAGGCCGTAATTCTGGCCGAAGGCTCTCATCAGTCCGTCCCACGCATTGACCCCGAACGTCATCGTATAGAGCAGCGGATATTCCATCTTGGGAGGTGCAGGCAGAAGCATCCCCGTGGTATCAGGAACCTCCAATCCCGTCACGGTATCGACCAGAACCACGTTGCCCTGAGCGTCGTGCATGTGGACGATGTGGCTCAGATCGGGCCCCGCAGGTTTCTCGGGAGCAGGCGCCGTCCCCGGTTCGAGCGACTTGACCGGCGTCACGCGACGCTGTGCCGAAGCCGACTCCGAAGCCACCGCGGCTGCCAGCAGCCACAGAAATATGACGAATATGTTGACATGTTTCATCATTTTGCTCTTCAGGAGTTAGGGTCGGGTGTCGAGGTTCGGAAATAGATGCGCAGATATTCGCGCTCAATGTTGCGGATGATCGAGTCGTCCACCGTGATAGCCACCGAATCGATTATGTTGCGCGAATACTGCAGCGAAGTGATGTGATAGTAGTACATCGCGCCGCAATCCTCCGAGGCAAACCAGGGGATCGATTCATAGTCGATCAGGATCACATCCTCTATGTCTTGCTCAGCCAGAAGTTTCTGCCTGTACTTGAAATAGAACGCGGTCGAAGGCTTGTTGGAACGCAGCGGTAGATAGACCTGACCGGCACGCTGATTGGGCCGGAGAAGCAGTGAATCGTCAGGAGCGTCGACACCTCCCACGGCGATCGAGTCGATGGTGATCCCCTTTCCGTCGGTCGACGAATAGAATCCGGCCAAAGGAATGGAATTCTGGTTCTCGGTACATCCGATCACCGAGCATCCGCCCAGACCTGCTATCGCGGCCACGGCTACTGAAGTGACAATCAGGATGGCGAAAAGTTTTCTCATCAGTATGCGCCTTTATGGACAATCTCATCGAGGCTCTTGCGCAGCGGATGGCGTTCCGAAGGAGCCTCTATGGGATAGCCGAGAGGTATGATGGCGATCGGTTCGAGAGAGTCGGGCAGACGGAAGGTCTCACGGATGATGCCGGTGTCGAAATTGCACACCCAGCAAGTGGCCAGACCTAACGAGGTGGCGCCCAGACAGAGATGGCTGACTGCGATGGCCACATAAATGTCGGTGTGGTCCTTCCCGTCGGCACCGCGGTGCCATGCCTGCGAGTGGTCGCCGCAAGCCACGATGTAGACCGGGGCTGTCTTGATCCATTCGCGTGGATAAGCCTTGCAGACCGCCTCACGCTCAGCCTCGGTCTCGGCGATGACGAACATCCAGGGCTGACGGTTGACAGCCGAAGGAGCCAGACGTGCCAGGTCGAGGGCAGCCATGAGCATTTCCTCGCTCACGGGACGTGTGGTGTCATAACCGCGGCACGAATAGCGGTCGGCCGTTATCTTATATAGTTGGGGATATGCATTCATAGGGGATTGATTGTGTCTTTGATTTCATAATTGTTGCGGCCGGCCGAGTTGCGCACGATCAGTTCGCCCAGGAAACCGGTGAGGAAAAGCATCGTCCCGAGCACCATCATTGTCAGCGCGAGGAAGAAATAGGGCGACTCTGTCACCAGGCGGTAGGCATGTCCGGCCCAGACTGCATAGAGTTTGCCGAAACCCACCACCATCACGGCCACCAGACCGATGAAGAACATCAGCGACCCGAGAAGACCGAAGAAGTGCATCGGCTTGGCTCCGAACTTCCCCGTGAACCAGAGTGTGGCCAGGTCGAGATATCCGTTGACGAAGCGGTCGAGTCCGAATTTCGTGACACCATACTTGCGCGCCTGATGTTGAACCACCTTCTCGCCGATTTTTCCGAAACCTGCGTTCTTGGCCAGATAAGGGATATAGCGGTGCATGTCCCCATAGACCTCGATATGCTTCACCACCTCTCCTCGATAGGCTTTCAGGCCACAGTTGAAGTCGTGGAGATTCTTGATTCCGCTCACTTTTCGGGCCGTAGCGTTGAAAAGTTTGGTCGGGATGGTTTTCGACAGCGGGTCATAGCGCTTCTTCTTCCAGCCCGAGACGAGATCGTAGCCATCCTCGGTGATCATGCGGTAGAGTTCGGGAATCTCGTCGGGCGAGTCCTGAAGATCGGCATCCATCGTGATAACCACATCTCCTTGAGCGGCCCTGAAGCCGGTGTTGAGCGCAGGCGACTTTCCATAGTTGCGACGGAAACTGATGCCGCGCATCGAGGGAAATTTTTCTGTCAGAGAGGCGATGACATCCCACGAACCGTCGGTGGAGCCGTCATCGACAAAAATCACTTCATACGAAAAACCATTGGCCGCCATCACGCGGTCAATCCATTCAGCCAGCTCGGGCAGCGAGTCGGCTTCATTGAACAACGGCACTACAACTGAGATGTCCATCTGTAAGTGATTGTATTGGATTACGCTGTGGAAAGATATGGATTTTTTGAAGGTCAGGCCGCCCGTTTGCCCCTTAGCCGGGCAAGCAGCAGCAGTCCCAGACTGAGCACGGCCGATAACATTATGCCACCCATGCTGATCATCACCAACATGTTGGCCGCCATGACCGTGGCGCTCGGCACAGTATGATCTGCTATAAGATTCTCGGCGACCTTGGCATAAGCGTCAAGGCCCATATCAGGATGTTCCTTGTTGAGATCGATGATCGAGTTGAGCTGGTTGATCACAAAGTCCGGATTGACCCATTTCATGTAGACTATCAGGAAAGCCGACGCGATTAGTGTACCGAAAATCACGGTCAGCGTCCCGTCGAGCCACAGATCGCCAAACCCGACCCTGTAGGCCTGGCGGCGGAAGTATCCGGCCATCATCACACACAGAACAACCGGCGCCGCAAACATCAGTAGCATCGCCAGCCATGCCCCCGGCCCTGCCGGGCTGCTGAAAAGCGCTCCTGCGAACATCGCCGTGAGATAGAGGCCGAATTTCATCCCGTCGTCAGCCCCGCGACGGTAAGGAGATTCAATTGTCATTCAATTACTTTTCATTAAAACTTACATCCGCCCTAAGGCAGATGCGCTCACGACCGCCTTAACCCGGGCGAAATCTCATCTTTTCAAGACAAAATCACCCGATTATTCTTTTAACGGTCACTTAATCTGCAAAAGTAATAAAAATCTTTCAAATCAGCAATATCCACCAATAATTGTAAAACCTCCCACACGTTAGCAGAAAATGGATGAGACGAACTTTAGTATTGGGAGATTTTTTGCTGATTGAGTAATGCAAATAACTTGTGGAGGTTGGAGTATGATTCGCCTTCTTCGCCGATGGCGGTTGCGTTATTTA
>CAMWGM010000123.1 GCA_947173755.1 uncultured Muribaculaceae bacterium | reverse complement strand
CGACAGTGCCGTAAAGGCTAATGCGCTGAAGAGCGACTTCATCAAAAATCTCAGTTACGAGATCAGGATACCTCTCCAGGCCATCAACGAGTATTCACGCCTCATCGCCGATTGCGCCGATCCCGGCACGAAGGAGTATCTCAGGAACTTCACTGACCTGATCGAACACAACAGCGAACTGCTCACCACCATCATCAACGATGTGATCCACCTCTCCGAGCTCGAAAGCGACACCATGAACGTGCAACGGCAACTCGTCAGCCTTCGTGTGCTCTGCCGGACGGTGGTCGAGACACTGCGGAGCCGCGTGAAAAATCCGGATCTCAAGATACGTCTGGCCTCCAATCTGCCCGACATCCAGATCAACTCCGATCAGTCGCGTGTCCAGCAGATTCTGCTCAATCTTCTCATCAACGCTGTCAAGTTTACCCCCAAAGGTACTATCACGCTCGGCTACAAAGTTGACGAAGATAAGAATGAAGTCAACTTCTATGTCGAGGATACCGGTATCGGCATCAATCCCGAAAATAAAGAAAAGATTTTTGAACGTTTTGTCAAACTCGACTCCAACACTCAGGGTGCCGGTCTTGGCCTGACGATATCGCGTATGCTTGCACGCCTGCTCGGAGGCGACCTTTCGCTCGACACCTCTTACTTAGGAGGCGCAAGGTTCGTGCTCAGTCTGCCTCGCTAAAAAGTAGGCCCGAAACGTCCACAATTTTGCAGGTGTTATATAGAATTCTCACGATTTTTGCTTAACTTTGCACGGTTAACCTCGCGGCTTATCGTGACAAGAGGTGTCATCAGCAACATTAATATCAGAAAACAAGTATCCCCAACCTTCTGAAACATATGAAAATAAAGCGCTTATTATTGTCGCTATGTATCATGTCAACACTGTCGGCTTTCGCAATGACCGACCAGGAAGTGATCAACTACATCAAACAGCAGACCGCTACCGGAAAGTCCGAACAGCAGATTGGTAAGGAACTGATGGCCAAAGGTGTGACACCCGAACAGGCCCAGCGCATCAAGGCCCAGTTGGAAGCATCGCAGGGTCGCGACAGGAATGTCACGACCCAGACTGTGGACAATGCGCGCGAGGAGCGTCGCCACGATGTCTCCACCGACTTGTCAGCAGGGACATTCGACGAAATCGGTCGCGAACTCAATGAAGAACCGAAACCGGAGGAATCTATCCGTGAGATCTACGGTCATAAGGTTTTCAATACAAAGGCGCTTACCTTCGAACCGAGTGAAAATCTCGCCACACCTCAGAACTACCGTCTCGGTCCCGGCGACGAAGTGGTGATCGACATATGGGGAAGTTCGGAAGACCATATCCGTCAGAGCATTTCGCCCGAGGGAAGCATCATGATCTCACAGATCGGACCGGTTTACCTCAACGGAATGACCATTCAGGAAGCCAACAAGCATATCAAGAACGCTTTCGCCCACAAATATGCCGGTGTGTCCGACGCCGAGACTGAAATCCAGACCACACTCGGTCAGGTAAGGACCATTCAGGTAGATCTCATGGGTGAAGTTGCCACCCCCGGAACGTTCCGCATGTCACCTTTCTCGTCGGTGTTCCACGCACTCTACCGCGCCGGCGGTATCAACGATATCGGTTCTCTCCGTAACATTCAGGTTCTCCGCAACGGCCGAAAGATAGCCGGCATCGATATATACAAATATCTTTTCGAAGGCAAGACCGACGGAAACATCCGTCTTCAGGAAGGGGACGTGATCATCGTACCTCCCTACGACCAACTGGTTAGTATCGACGGAAATGTGAAGCGCCCGATGTTCTACGAAATCAAACCGGGTGAAACCATCAAGGACATTATCGATTATGCCGGAGGTTTCACGGGAGATGCCTATACCGAAATGATCCGCGTGGCACGTCAGTCAGGCACAGAAAACGAACTCTACAATATCGACCAGGCAGATTTCGCATCTTACAAACTCAAGGACGGCGATATTCTGAGTGTCGGCACGATTCTCGACCGCTATGCCAACCGTGTCGAACTCAAAGGATCGGTCTACCGTCCCGGCATGTTCGCCATCAGTGACGATCTCTCGACTGTCGGACAACTCATCCGTAAGGCTGACGGACTGACCGAGGATGCTTATACAGACCGTGTTCTGCTCTACCGTGAGGGACCCGATCTGCAACTGGAAATGATGGCGCTCGACCTCGGAAAAATCCTTGCAGGTACAGCGCCCGATGTCAAACTCAAGCGCAACGACGTGCTTGTAATCTCGAGCATCCACGAACTTGAGGAACGTGGAGCGGTTACTATCAAGGGTATGGTCGCCCGTCCCGGCGAATTCCCCTTCGCCGCCAACATGAATCTTGAGGACCTCATCTTCCAAGCCGGCGGTCTTCTCGAGGGAGCCTCTACAGCACGTGTCGACATCGCCCGCCGAATAGTCGATCCGTCGGCAACTGCACAGACCCAGCAGTTGTCAAAAACATTCTCGGTCAATATCGAGAATGGTATAGGTGTCGGATCGGACGCAGGATTTATTCTCCATCCCTACGACGTAGTAACGGTCCGCACAAGTCCGGGTTACGAAAACCAGCAGTTCGTCACCCTCAGAGGTGAGTTGCTGTTTGACGGCGATTATGTCCTCGAAAAGCGTAACGAACGACTGACAGATCTCATCCGCCGCGCCGGAGGCATTCTCGACAATGCCTATATAAAAGGTGCGAGCCTGACTCGTCTGCTCACCGACGACGAGTATGCAGCCCGACAGGAGGTGATCCGTATCGCAATGCAGAACCAAGGCAGCGCGGGCGACTCGATCGCATTGAGCAAGATTGAAGTGTCGAGAAGTTACAATGTGGGTATTGATCTCGGGAAGGCCCTCGAAAATCCCGGGTCACATTATGACCTCGTGCTCAAACCGGGCGACCAGCTTTTCATTCCGGAACAGCAGAGCACTGTGAAGATCTCGGGTGATGTGATGTATCCGAATACCGTGGTCTATGAACCAGGGAAGAAAGTCAGCCATTACATCGATCAGGCCGGCGGCTATGGCCAGACAGCCAAAAAAGGCAAAGGATTCGTGGTTTATATGAACGGATCAGTCGCCCGATTGAAACGTGACACGCCTATCGAGCCGGGCTGTCAGATAATCATTCCCTCGAAACCGGCTAACAGCGGCACCGACTGGTCGAAAATCATGGCATTGGCCACCAGTTTCTCGTCAGTCGCAGCACTTGCAGCCACAATCACCAATATCTTCAAAAAATAATTTGTCATGCAGGAAGAAAAAGATTTCAGGGATAACCCTAACGACGAGGAGGAAATCGATCTTCTCGACCTCGCTTTCCGCCTCTGGAACAATAAGAAGAAGATTCTCGCATGGTGTGGTATCGGTGCGATCGTAGGTCTGGTGGTTGCATTCAGCATCCCGCGCGAATATAGCACCGATGTAAAACTCGCCCCCGAGGTGACTGATTCAAAGGCGATGTCGGGAGGACTGGGTGCACTCGCTTCCATGGCCGGTATATCCTCGGGAAGCGCCGGCACAACCGATGCCGTCTATCCGAAACTTTACCCCGATGTTGTGAGTTCGGTGCCGTTCCTGACAAGTCTTTTCGACGTTCAGGTCGTGACAAAAGATGATGGTGAAAAATTTACGGTAAAACAATATCTGGAAGACGAGGTAAGATCTCCATGGTGGTCGGCCGTAATAGGCGCACCGCGTGCAATCATAGGCTCCCTCCTTTCTTCAGATGATGAAGATGATCCCAACCATCAGTTGAACAATTTTCAGTTGACTCCGCAGGAAAACCTCCTCGTCCAAGCTCTCGCTCAAAGAGTGACGGCAAGTGTCGATCAGAAAACAATGGTGGTGACTATATCGGTCACGATGCAGGATCCGCTCGTCTCCGCCATTCTCGCTGATACGGTCGTTACACGTCTGCAGGAATACGTCACCGACTATCGCACTAATAAGTCGCGCAAAGATCTGGAGTATGCTGAAAAACTTAACGAAGAGGCAAAGCAGGAATATTATAAAGCCCAGCAGAAACTCGCAGATTACACAGACCGCAATCAGGGCATTGCCACCCAGTCGGCACGTATCACCCGCGATCGACTCGAAAACGAAGCCAATCTTGCCTTCAGTCTCTACAATCAGACCGCTCAGCAGGTTCAGAAATCGAAGGCAAAGGTGCAGGAGACTACTCCTGTATATGCGACCATCTCTCCTGCCACGGTTCCCATCAAGCCCGTTGCGCCGAGAAAGGCCTTAATTCTGATTGGTTTCGTCTTCCTTGCCTTCGTCGCAAGCGCGGCATGGATTCTTTTTGTCAAACCTGCCCTCTCCGATATCAGGACAAAAAAACAGGAGGTCGATAAAGACTCTGAAAGTGTCACGCCGGAAGTTAAGAAATAAGTGATAACGCTTTTACTGATATTGCTTATGGAAGCCCCGACTTTGGCCGGGGCTTCTCAACATTCGGAATCGACCGGCACGGTTGAAAATGTCGATTCCACCGCCTATCTCGATCTGGTTCGTCTGTTCACTAATGAAAAGGATGAGACCGTAAATAATCCGGGAAATCAAAAATCGTCCAAGCGATCAGCAAATCATCCGACGGTCTATTTCCCGGGTGACAGTCTTTATCCCGCACACCACGCTCCTCTACCTCTTCCTATTGATGGGAAAGAAGAAAGCGTTGCAGGATTGAAAGCACTGGATTATCTGTCTACGGTCTACGAGGAAACAGACTACTACGAATCCGGATATTACGGGAAAGCGGAGGAACCACTGGAAAAAGTGATATTCTCCGGACCGCTGCCTCCGTGCGGACTTGAAGATCTTGCGTTACCGGTGAATGGACACATCACGTCGCCATTCGGAATGCGTGGGAAGGGAAGTAAATTTCACAAAGGAGTAGACATACATCTGTGTAAGGGGGACACTGTCTGTGCTGCCTTGTCGGGAAATGTCACGCGCATAGGATATGAGCGCAGGGGCTACGGTCATTTTATCATTGTCGGACATCCGAACGGAGTTGAGACGCGCTATGCCCATCTTCAGAAAATCCTTGTTAAACCGGGAGAATATATCCGGGCAGGCACTCCCATAGCACTCGGTGGAACATCAGGTAATTCCACCGGGCCTCATCTGCATTTCGAGATAAGGGATATGGGGAGAGCCATCGGCCCACAACGGATATGTGAATTCACAGCAAAGGAATAAGACCTCGGGGCGAAATATTTGCAGATGTATCTCAAATTTTATAAATTTGTGGCTAATAACAG
>CAMWGM010000122.1 GCA_947173755.1 uncultured Muribaculaceae bacterium | reverse complement strand
CCATACCGTCAAACCGATAAGGCAGAGTCTGCGGAGGAATATATTGACGTTCACCGTGAAATATCCTTTCAGTCCCCGCGCATCAAAAATTCCCGATAGACTTTTCAATGACGGACGATATCTATAGGCTATTACAGCAACTCCCGCCAACGCTCCCAACCACTGGGCCGAAAGTGTCCCGAACGTCACACCCTCGATTTTCATCCTGAAACCATAAACGAGCAGCAGGCTGATAAGGATATTTGAAACATTGATCACGAAAGCGATCCACATCGGGGTCTTCGCATCCATCTGACCGAGAAACCACCCTGTAAAACAGTAGTTGGCAAGCACAGCGGGAGCACCCCACACGAGTATCAGAAAATACTTCTGCGCATATATCTCCGCACCTGCGGGAATATCCATCAGAGTCATTCCGAAAGCACAGATGATCTTTCTCAGCAATATTAGCAATGCGGCTCCGGTCAGACCGACCAGAATTCCACGCCATAGAACTAACGCTACCTGTCGTGGATCTGATGCGCCGTTAGCCTGTGCCGTCAATCCTGACGCTCCCATACGCAGAAAACCGAAAAGCCAGTAGATCATGTTGAACATCGATCCGCCCACGGCAATAGCAGCAATAAACGCTGCATCCCCCAGATGACCAACAATCACCACGTCGAGCAGTGCAAGCAGCGGCGTGGTGATGTTGGTGATTATCGAAGGGACAGCGATTCTAAGAATATCTCTGAACGTGCTTCCCACAATTATTATATGAAATTTATTTCTTCACTTTCATGCTTTCGAAGATAAGATAGCCGATCAGGAGAACATAGACAACGATGGCACGCCACTGGAGAGCAAGCGCTGAAGCGGACGAAGAGAATTCAAAACCGGCGAACTTAGTCAGTGCGGCGAATACTCCGAACAGAGCACCTCCTGCTATCAGTCCGGAGGCGATCAGCGTACCGCGGTCACGGCGGGCATCGTTGACTGCGGAATCCTTGGAGCGCGAACCGACATACCAGGCCACGGCTCCTCCGACGAGGAGAGGAGTATTCAATCCCAGCGGAATGAACATTCCGAGACAGAATGCAAGCGCCGGAACACCAAGCCAGTTCAGCAGAAGAGCCAGAACTGCTCCTGCCATGTAGAGTATCCAGGGGGTATCGCCGCCCATCATCAGCGGTTCGATCACTTTTGCCATGGCGTTTGCCTGCGGAGCGACAAGCGCATCATCGCCGGTGAACCCATAGACGTTATTAAGGAGCATGATGACACCTCCAACGGTTGCTGCGGACACGAGCGTGCCGAGGAATTTCCATTGTTCCTGCTTACGGGGTGTCGATCCGAGCCAGTAACCGACTTTCAGGTCAGTGACGAAACCACCTGCCATCGAGAGTGCTGTACAAACCACTCCGCCGATCACCATCGACGCCACGATTCCGGATGTACCGCTGAGACCGATGGCGACAAAAATGGCGGAAGCGATTATCAGTGTCATAAGGGTCATTCCCGACACAGGGTTAGAACCTACGATAGCGATTGCATTAGCGGCCACAGTTGTGAAGAGGAATGCGATGACAGTCACTACGACCCATGCTACGATTGCCTGCCAGAACGTATGGATAACACCGAACCAGAAGAAAAGAAGCACGGCCACGAGTGCTATCGCTACGAAGAACACAATGTGTTTCATTGAGATATCAGCCTGCCACCTTATAGGTTTCTCCGTTTCCACTTTGCCGCCGAGTTCACGGCCTGCGAGTCCTACGGCTCCGCGGATGATCGGCCATGACTTCACGATACCGATGATACCCGCCATGGCTATGCCGCCGATACCGATGAGTCGTGCATAGTCGCTGAATATCACCTGAGGATCGAGCGACGCGATTTCGGCAGACCCGTAAGTTCCCATTATCGGAATAAGTACCCACCAGACGAAAAGAGAGCCGGCCGTGATGATGAAGGCATACTTAAGACCGATGATGTAACCGAGACCCAGAACCGCCGCTCCCGTGTTGCATGTAAGCATGAGTTTGGTTTTGGCTGCCAGGGAAGTTCCCCATTCTGTGGCCATCGTTGAAAGAGTACCGGCCCAGCAACCGAACGTCTCGACAACATAGTCATATATACCTCCGATCAGCGATGCGATGACGAGTGTCTTCGCCTGTCCCTCAGTCTTGGTGTCGTTACCCTTCGCGATTCCGCTCGCAAGCACCTGTGTGGTGGCCGTCGCTTCAGGGAAAGGATACTTTCCGTGCATATCTTTCACGAAATATTTGCGGAAAGGAATAAAGAAAAGAATTCCCAGAACTCCGCCGAGCAGCGAACTCAGGAAAATCTGAAGGAAGTTTACGGAAATCTCGGGATATTTGGCCTGAAGGATGTAGAGGGCGGGCAACGTGAAGATGGCGCCGGCAACAATCACTCCGGAGCATGCACCGATCGACTGGATCATCACGTTCTGACCGAGCGCATTCTTCTTTCCGATAGCTCCTGACATTCCCACCGCGATGATGGCGATAGGGATGGCTGCTTCAAACACCTGGCCCACCTTCAGTCCGAGGTATGCGGCTGCCGCCGAAAAGATTACGGCGAGTATCAGACCCATCGTTACGGAATAGGGAGTAACCTCCGGGTAATCGCGGGCAGGATGCATCACCGGGCGATAGTCTTCATCTGCTCCCAGTTCGCGAAACGCGTTCTCCGGAAGTTCTATCGGATCGGCATCCTGATCGACTTTAGAATTGATTTTTGACATTAAATTTGATGTATTTGATTGGTTATGATTGACCTATTATCATTGCTCCGAGAAGAACGAAGAGGGTAGAGGCCTGCAATTGTATAGCGAAGCCATCACCTCACCGTATGCTCCTGCCGATCGGATCGCCACGAAATCATTCCGGCGCACATATGGCAGGAGTTCCCCTTTGCCGAAGGTATCTGACGATTCACATATCGGTCCGACCACATCATAGTGGTGGAGTTCCCCGCGGGGATCAGAAATGTTTTCGATTTTGTGATGAGCGTTGTAGAGCGCGGGGCGGATCAGTTCCGTCATTCCCGCATCGAGGATTACAAATCTCTTCGTCTCACCCTCTTTCACGTAAAGAACACGGGAAATGAGCGAACCGCATTGAGCCACTATCGAGCGTCCCAGTTCGAAGTGCAGTTCCTGACCGGGCCGCAGATGTAGATGATTGCGGAATGTCTTGAAATATGCTTCGAAATCAGGGATCGGATGACGGTCAGGATCCGCATAATCCACGCCGAGACCACCGCCGACATTAATGCTGGCGAATGTAAATCCTTTTTCCTCAAGTGACGACTGGAGGTTGTTGATCCGGTCGCAGAGCAGTACGAAAGGTTCAGTCTCGGTGATCTGCGAACCGATATGGAAGTGAAGACCCCTTACGCTGATATTGTTCAGTTCCTGCGAACGCTGAAGCACTGATTCGATCATGCCCATCGAAATTCCGAATTTGTTTTCGGCCAGCCCGGTGGTGATATACTCGTGGGTGTGAGCGTCCAGGTCAGGATTGACACGCAGAAAAACCACAGCAGTCTTTCTCATCTCCTTGGCAATGGAATCTATCACTTCGAGTTCGGCGAGCGACTCTACATTGAACCCTCCAATCTCTTTTTCAAGCGCATATCGTATCTCGCGGTCGGTCTTGCCGACACCTGCGAATACGATTTTGTTGGGTCGGAATCCTGCCTCGATAGCTACTGAAATCTCGCCTCCGCTCACCGCGTCAATCCCCAGGCCTGCTCCCTGGATTCGTCGGAGAATTACCGGATTGGCGTTTGCTTTTATGGCATAATGCACAAAAAAACGATCGTCACGCGACGTGCGTTTCACTTCTGTCAGTGTCCGCTCGAGCAGTCCGAGATCATAATAATAGAACGGGGTGTCGAGATGACTGAATTCTTCTAAGGGAAAACGTGTCATTGCCTGCTCAAATTTTAGGAAAACAAATATTCGCTGAGTCTGTTGAGAGCGGCTACCTTATCCTCTTTCCTGATCAGGAATGAGATATTGAAATTTGAACCGCCGTAACTGATCATTCTGACCGGAATATCCTGAAGAGCATCCATTGCTCGCGCTTCATATCCCGTGTGGGTCCAGTCCATGTCGCCTACGACGCAGATGATCACCATATCGCGATCCACCGAGACCGTTCCGTATTTTTTCAGTTCATCCACGATTTCGGGCAGATAACGCTCTGAATCTATTGTAAGCGATACACCCACTTCGCTGGTCGCCACCATATCGATCGGCGTTTTAAACTTTTCGAAGGTCTCGAAAACACGCGTCAGGAATCCATAAGCCAGAAGCATGCGTGAACTCTTGATCTTGATGGCTATCACGTTGTCCTTGGCCGCAACCGCCTTGATGGCAGGTTGGGTGATGTTGTTATAGATCAGCGTCCCAGGAGCATCTGGTTCCATGGTGTTGAGAAGTCTGACCGGAATGTTATTGACCTTCGCCGGAAGGACACAAGTGGGATGGAGGATCTTTGCTCCGAAATAAGCCAGTTCGGCAGCCTCCTCGAAATGGAGTTCCGACACTGGACGGGTGTTCTCGACGAAGCGCGGATCGTTATTTTTCATTCCGTCTATATCGTTCCATATCTCTATCTCATCGGCCTCGATCGCAGCTCCGATAAGCGACGCGGTATAGTCAGAGCCTCCACGCTGCAGATTGTCTATCTCTCCGAGATGATTTCGGCAGATATATCCTTGCGTGACAAATATATCGGCATCGGCATATTTGTCAAGGAGCGGTTTGAGGTTCAGACGTATATGTTTTGTGTCAGGCTCCCCGTTGGCTCCCGTCTTCATGAATTCGAGAGCAGGCAATTGCTCGGCATAGATACCCCGTTCGTTCAGAAGAAGCACCATCATCGCCACGCTCATGATTTCTCCCTGAGCAAGGATGATTTTTTCTTCAGCCGGTCCGAAAGTTTCTCTGGCCGCGAACGAACGGATATAATTAAACGTTGCCTTTATCTCTTTAAGAGCACGTTCGCGCGACTCGTGCTTGTCATATAGCGAAGCGATGGTCTTGAGATATTTTGATTCGAGTATATTGATCGTTTCTTTTGCACCGTTGGGATTGCCCTTATAGAGATAGCCGGCTATTTCCACAAGCGAGTTTGTGGTGCCCGACATAGCGGAAAGCACTATGATATTTTTGCCTCGGGGTGCTACCAGGTCGGCGACATGACGGATTCTCTCGGCAGATCCGACAGAAGTTCCTCCGAATTTTAGAACTTTCATATATTGACAGATTGATACTGAATTGCGAAATAATTCACAAAGTTACGAAAAT
>CAMWGM010000121.1 GCA_947173755.1 uncultured Muribaculaceae bacterium | reverse complement strand
ATATATCCTCTCGTCGCTGTGGCGCGATGATGAGGACCAACCGGTTGAGGGAAGGAAATTTGTGGCCGTGAAAATCGATTCGGTAAGTTACGGCTCGACGTTCTATCCGCTTAAGGTAGCCTTCACCGACGACCGCGGAGTGTCGGCCAGAGTGTTTCTCTATCCCGGGGCACAGACATCGACACCGCGCACATTCGCAGGGCTTTTCTCGTTCACGGATCCACGCACCCGATATCCCGACATATCACCCGAAAACTGGGCTCTGATCATCGAGTCGCGCATCACGGCGGGTATGACTCCCGACGAATGCCGTCTGGCACTGGGCGCACCGAAGGAGATCGACCGCGTGCCCACGCCGGCGCTGCTGCGCGAGGTGTGGGTGTATGAGAACGGCATCTATCTCCTCTTCGAGGATGGACTGCTGAAAGCGTTCCGAAGATAAACCATAACCTTAAAATAACCTAAAACACAACATGTCAAAGTATTCAAAACTCCTGTCGCTCGCGATGGGACTGTCGATTACAGCGGGGAGTGTCACGACACTGAAGGCTCAGGATGTCTTCACCGACACTCCGGCCGAAGTGGTGTGGGCGTTCAACGATCCTGCCGACTACAAGGCCTACACCGCAACCCCAGAAGGGGGATTCTCAGTGGCTGACATCGAACTCGGCAACGTCAGTATCGTCGGTGCCGACGGCCGCTCGGCCGAGCCTAAGTTCGGCGGAATGAAATTCATGAAAGTCAAGGGAGCCAACGGCCCTACCGACGTGATCGAATGGAACGTCAAGCCTTCGGCCGGTCTGACCTTCACTCCCACCATGGTGTCGGGCTACATAATCCGCTTCGGAACCGACGCGGAGCATGGTGTCACCGTCACAGCCAAGAGCGGTGACGGCGAGAGCGTGGTGCTCGGAACCTTCACGGCCCCGCGCAACAACAAGACGCAGAATGATGACAAGTATGGCAAGAATGAGGACTATACACATCAGTTTGTGATCAACCTGACTGCCGAGCAGCAGGCTCAACTGGCAACGATGTCGACATTTTCGCTGACAGCATCGGTGGGTGTCAATTCGAGCAAGGAGGGCGGTTTTGCCGATATCCATATCGCCGGCAAACTCAACGGAACAAAAATTGACCTGCCGAAGTATAACGTCAATGTGAGCGTCGTGCCTGAGGGAGGTGCATCGGTGACTCTGTCGCCCGGTGGGGGCACCTACGAGCAGGGCACCAAAGTGACCGCGACCGCTACACGCGCTTTCGGATTCAAATTTGTCAACTGGACCGACGCTTCAGGAGCTGTCCTGACAGAAGAACCGTCGTTTGACTTCACAGTGGAGAAGGATATGGCGCTGACAGCAAACCTCGACGCTATAGATCTCTACGAACTGACCCTCGGTGTGGAAGGGGGTGCCAACCTCTACCAGGTACAGGCAGTCCCTGCCGGCACGATGGTTGACGGACGCCGTCTTTATGAGTCGGGCGCCACGGTGACCCTCCAGGCCAACTCGAATCCTATCGTTGCGTTCACAAACTGGAGCGACGGACAGTCGGCCAGCGAAGTGACGGTCAAGATGGATGCCGACAAGACAATGACCGGAATTTTCTCGGCGATCGACTATGTTGTCGGCTGGGATTTCTGGCAGCCGGGAGCGTCAGGCCGTCCAGCAGATTTTGTTTCGGACGACAATGACAACGTCTCGCTCGTGATGCGCACGGCCGACGGCACACAGGCATCATGGCTGGACAAGAGCGAAATGGCGGCAGGGGGCTATGAGGGACGTCCCGGAGCGGTGTGCTGGAAGAACGATGTGCCCATCGGCACCTATTACTGGCAGACCAAAATCAACGCGACAGCGTTCAAGGATCTCCATCTCATCACGGCGATGGTCTACAACTATAACGCCTATACGACCTACGACGTAGAATACTCGCTCGACGGAGAGACTTGGACCAAGATCGGCTCGATCAGTATGGAAGGTTCGAAGAACTGGAAGGATGCTGAGTTTGATCTTCCCGCGGATGCCTCAAACAAGGAGAGCGTCTATATCCGCATTATCGCCGACAAAAATTCGCCAGTAGCCGGCACGAATTCGACTAATGACGGTGCATGTCTGGGCGCAACCTATATCACAGGCACCGCACAACTCGTTAACGACGGGACCGCCCCCGTGCTCGTAAGTTTCGTGCCTGCCGAAGCATCGGCCACTGCATCGATCAACGGCCGTATCGTCCTGAACTTCGACGAGAAGGTGAAACTGACCGCAGGAGCCAAAGCCACTCTGGGCGACAACACTCTCGAAGGTAGCGTGACCGGCAAGACAGTCGTGTTCCCCTACAAGAATCTTGCCTACGGAACCACCTATCGCTTCGAACTTAAAGCCGGCTCGGTGGCAGACCTCGGCGACAATGTGCTCAATGCCCCGATCGTCATCAATTTCACTACCCGCACACGTCCGGAAATCGCGAAAGCAGCCTATGACGCCGTGCTCGAGAATGTCGATCAACTTGTCGAGGCCCTCGCCGCAGCCGAAAAACGTAAGGACAAGAGCGTGCGCTACCGCATTTTCATCCACGACGGAATGTATAGACTTCCTGCGTCGGCTACGGCTACCAAGGAAGGAACAGACGGAAAGAAATATCCGGATCCCACCACCTATATTAACGCGGCCAATATCTCGCTGATCGGCGAGAGCCGCGACGGTGTCGTGATCACCAACACCGTCCCTACCGCCACCGGTTCGAATCCTCTCGAGGGTATCGGCAAGGGTGACGTTATGCAGCTCAAGGGAGGTGCGACCGGAACCTATTTCCAGGATCTGACAATGAAGTCGTCCATGGGTGACGCCGCCGGACGTGACATCGTGCTCAACGACCAGTCTGACAAGACCATCGCCAAAAACATCTGTCTCTGGGCATATCAGGACACGTATGTCAGCAACAATTCCCGCGCCCGCTATTACTTCGAAGGCGGTGTGCTTCGCGGACGTACGGACTACCTGTGCGGAAAGGGTGACGTATATTATAAAGGTGTGACCCTGCAGGTTTGCGGCAACGGCTATCTGACCGCTCCTTCCACTCCCCGTCTCTACGGATATGTGTTCAAAGATTGCGAGATCGTCGGAGAATCGGCTTCCCTGAACGGTAATTACACTCTCGGCAGACCCTGGGGTGAAGGAACTCCGATCGCGCTCTTCATCGACACGAAGATGAATATCGTCCCCTCGGCAGTGGGCTGGAACGATATGGGCAGCGACGGTCACCCGAAACGTTTCGCGGAATACAACTCGATGACGGCTTCCGGCTCACCGGTCGATCTGTCGTCGCGCAAGACATCTTTCGGTCCCGGCAAACATGCCAACAACCCGGTTTTGACTCAGGAAGAGGCCGAATATCACTCATATGAGCGCGTGATGGGTGGCGATGACAACTGGGATCCTGCATCGGCCTGCGAAGCGGCTCCCCTTCCCTCGGGCCTGAAACTCGAGGGAGGCTTGCTGACCTGGAAGGATGATCCCTATACACTGCTATGGGCCGTCATGTGCAACGGCAAGATTGTCGGTTTCACCACCGAACCTTCTTTCGAGGCTGTCGGTGCAACGACCGACGTTTGGGCGGTGCGCTCAGCCAACGAAATGGGAGGTCTCGGCGAGGCTGTGGTGCTCGGTTCGTCGTCGATCGACGCTGCAATCGCTGAGTCGGAGGTTGTCGAGACTATCTATTTCAATCTTCAGGGTGTGCGAGTCGACGCATCGGCGAAAGGTGTCGTCATCAGTGCCCGCCGTCTGACTGACGGTTCGCTCGTGGTCGAGAAGATCGTGAAATGATCTGACACGACAAAGATAATATCATTATCAGCCCGGACGGGTGCGATAATGATCCTTTGATAATAGGCGCTGACCCGCAGGTCGGCGCCTATTGACTAATAGATACCTCATGCGGAAAAGAGTGTACACAAAAGCGTACACCTTTTTTGGAAAAATGAAGTTAATCTGCTATCTTTGCAAAAAAAAAATTTGATATGGATGTATTATCTGTAAGAGATTATCGAAATAATCTGGCAACATATTTTGATAAGGCTGCCGAAGGGGAACGCGTGCTTATTCGTCGCAAAAATGTAATTTATGCTCTTGTCAGCGTGGGAAATGAAGATGTTTCTCTTTCCGCAGAGCAGCAACGGCAACTCGCGGAAATGTCAGATAGCGTCAGAAAAAGTTGGAAGCAGGTGAAACAGATGGAGTCGGGGGAATTGCCCGTCAAATCAGCGCTCGATTTTATAAATGAACTTTGAGATTGTTACCACACCGGAGTTTGAAAGTCAGGCTAAGGCACTGCATAAACGTCACCGATCGTTTAAGAGTGATCTGAAAAGCCTTGTAATTTCATTAAGCGCAAATCCGTTTCAAGGAGTTGAACTGTCTCCCGGAATACGATAAATCCGGATGGCAATAACGTCCAAAGGTCGTGGCAAATCGGGGGAGCAAGAGTTATCACATATACGGTTGTAGTAACCGCGACAGAAGGCAGGGTTTATCTGATGAATGTCTACGATAAATCAGATTTTTCGACTGTGGAGTTGTCGGTTATCAAAGAGATAGTGAAAGGATTGGAGCATAGTGATGAGTAGTGACCGAGAGTCTCCATCAGGGCCAGGCGGTTGTCCGGGAAGAGATGGAGGGGATGGTCGATGAGTGGTAGACGGGGTCGCGGCCTGAGCGGAGTTGGGTGCGGTAGTCGCCAAGGAGAATGACAGCATATCGTCCGAGCACCATGATGGCGATGAGGTTGCAAAGAGTCATGAGTCCCATTGTGATGTCGGCGAACGCCCAGACGAAATCGAGGGTCGAGCATGCGCCGACGAAAACCATCGCTGCTACACAGATGCGATAGCCGATGATGATGCGGCGGTCGGAGGTGAAAAACTTGATGTTGGTCTCACCGTAATAATAGTTGGCGACGATGCTTGTGAACGCGAAAAAGAAGATGGCGATACTGATGAAGATACTGCCGGCTCCACGTCCCACTTCGCTGTCGAGCGCACTCTGGGTGAGCGCTATTCCACTGAGACCAGCGGAGTCGCCGCTGCCGAGCAGGATGATCAAGGCTGTGGCCGAGCAGATGACGAGCGTGTCGGTGAAGACTCCGAGTGTCTGGATGAGACCTTGTTTGACGGGGTGTGAGACCGATGCTGTGGCAGCCACGTTTGGTGTGGATCCTTCGCCGGCTTCGTTACTGAAGAGTCCGCGCTTGATGCCCATCATTATTGTCGACCCGAAAAGTCCGCCCAGCCCTGCGTCGAGACTGAAGGCGCTCCTGAAGATGAGTTCGAGAAGTGCGGGGATGCGGGTGATATTAATGGCTAGCACCCAGAGGGCAAGCAGGAGATAGCCTACTGCCATGACC
>CAMWGM010000120.1 GCA_947173755.1 uncultured Muribaculaceae bacterium | reverse complement strand
AGATAATTTCCGCCATCAGGAATTTCGATTCGCAATCGAAAGGTGTCGGATCGCGACAGGATCCCTATTCTCTGCTGCGCGATCTGATTTTCAGGATCCTGACAGCACGCGGGAACATAATCATCAATTAATTATGACAAAAACTCAACTCCCTGCCTCGGCACGAGGCATGCTCTTCGATCTCGACGGCGTGATAGTCGACAGCGAAGGCGAATATTCAACATTCTGGGGACCCATGGGAGCCCGATACGGCCATCCCGAAGGATATGCTGATGCTATCAAGGGTACAAATCTGAAAGCGATTCTCGAAGGTTATCCCGAAAGCGACCGTGAGATGATTGTAGGCGAACTCCACAAATTCGAGGCGCAGATGAAATATCCTTATCTTCCCGGTGCATACGAATTTCTTACCCAACTCAAGCAGGCTGGAAAACGGATAGCACTCGTCACGAGCAGCGACAACACGAAGATGGATTTTCTATTCGCCCGTCATCCCGAACTCCGCGACTTTTTCGACGTAATCATCACCGGCGACATGGTGAAACAGGGAAAACCTGATCCGGAGGGTTATCGCAAGGCAGCCGAGATGCTTGGACTCCGTCCCGAGGAATGTGTGGTGTTCGAAGACTCGATCCAGGGAATTACTGCCGGACGTGCCGCCGACGCCTACGTTGTCGGGATCGCCACAACAAATCCCCCCGAGAAACTTGAGGACAAGGCCGACACAATCGTGTTCGGACTCGATCAGTTAACCATCTGAAAGATAACGGGAGCCGAAAATTCCCGGCTCCCGCTGCAATAACTTCTACAGGGTTATTTGACGGCCTTGAAACTCATATCGAGACCCTTCACCGAATGAGTGAGAGCCCCCACGGAGATGAAATCAACTCCACACTCGCCATAATCACGGAGAGTTTCCAGTGTAATGCCACCTGACGATTCGGTTTCTACCTGACCGTTGATGAGAGCGACCGCTTCGCGGGTACGTGCGGGAGTGAAATTGTCGAGCATTATGCGATCAACGCCGGCCGCAAGCGCCTCCTTGATCTCGTCGGTATTTCTCACCTCCACCTCAATCTTGAGATCCTTTCCGTTTTTACGGCAATATTCGCGGGCAGCCTCGACGGCCTGAGTGATCCCTCCGGCAAAGTCAACATGGGTGTCCTTGATAAGGATCATGTCGAAGAGACCGATGCGGTGGTTCATGCCGCCTCCGATGCGGACTGCCTCTTTCTCAAGCATGCGGAGTCCGGGAGTAGTCTTGCGGGTGTCGAGCACCTTGGTCTTGAGACCCTTGAGTTTTTCCTGATAGCGTGCTGTCTGAGTAGCGATTCCGCTCATGCGCTGCATGATGTTGAGCATGATGCGTTCGGTCTGCAGCAGCGAACGCACCGGGCCTGTCACTTCAAAGGCCACATCTCCGGGACGGACATGCGAACCGTCGGTGATGAAGACGGTCATCCTGAGCGACGGATCGAATTTCTCGAACACCTTTTTCGCAATCTCTACGCCGGCAAGAATTCCCTCCTCCTTGAGAATGAGCCGCTGAGTGCCCATTTCGTCGGCAGGAATTGTGGATAGCGTGGTGTGGTCGCCGTCGCCGACATCCTCGGCGAATGCGAGTGTCAGGAGATCGTCGATTAGTTGCTCTTTAGTCTTCATAAAAATATTGTATTTGATAATTAGACAATGAAAATTATATTACTGGCTGTCGGAAAGACCGCCACTCCTTACATCTCCCAGGCTGTCGAGGACTATGCGAAGCGCATCAGCCGTTATCAGCCATTCGAGATCGTGGTCACCCCTGACATCAAGGGCTCAAAAACCCTTTCGGCCGAAGAGCAGAAGGCACGCGAGGGTCGGCTGATCATCGATTTCCTTAAGCCGGGCGATTACGCCATCCTTCTCGACGAAAGAGGCAGGCAACTCACGTCGCGTGAATTCGCAGGAGAGATAGAAAGAAGAGGGTTACAGGGATACAAAAGACTGGTCTTTATCATCGGAGGGCCTTACGGCTTCTCTCCCGAGGTCTACTCTACCGTTACTTCGATGCTATCGCTGTCACGCATGACCTTCACCCATGAAATGGTGCGTCTGTTTTTCGCGGAACAGATCTACCGGGCCATGACGATCATGCGTGGCGAGCCATATCATCACGATTAAACGACCCTGAGGTCAATGTTTCACGCCTCCTTTGAGCCCACCCTTCGCACCTCCTGAGAGTGAGAAGATGTTGGCGTCATAACTGACGGTCTTCTGCTCCTGCTCACGCTTGCGGCGAAGGGCGAGACGCACGAGTTCGTCCATTAGGAGGTTGAATTTCAATCCGGTCGCTTCCCAGAGATAAAATGAAAGTGAGCCGGGGATAGTATTGATCTCGTTGACGAAGATCTCCTTTGAATCGTCGTCGATGATGAAATCGATGCGGCTCACTCCATGGCAGCCGAGCACACGGAAAGTCTCGCCGGCAAGATACTGAATCCGTTCGGTCATATCCGCGGGAAGGTCAGCGGGAATGCGTTTCTGCGATGCCTGCATACCTTTGGCTCCTTTCGTGCCACCCATATATTTGTCCTCATAAGAGAGAATCTCGGCACTTTTGATAGGTTCCTCGAGCACCGACATGCGATAGTCGTCACAATCGCCGAGCACCGAGCAGTTGATTTCCTTGAGATTGTCAACCATATGCTCGACAATCAGACGCGAGGAATATTTCTCGGCTGTCTCGATCCGCTGTATCAACTGGTCGCGGTCAGCGGCCCGACCGATGCCGACACTGGATCCAAGGTTAGCGGGCTTGACGATAACGGGATATCCGATCTTCGTCTCGATTCGTTGGATGATCTCGTCGCGTTTCTTGAACCACTCCTTGTCGGTGAACCAGACGTAGTCGATGACAGGCACACCCGACTCGCGGAGAATCATCTTCATCGTGATTTTGTCCATTCCGTTGGCCGAAGCGAGGGTGTTGCAACCGGCATAGGGAATGCCGATGGTCTCGAGGACACCCTCGAAGATACCGTCCTCGACATTCGACCCGTGGAGAACCGGGATTGCGACATCGAGAGTCGTGACAATCGGCTTCTCAAACATTCCCTTCTTTACACGATAAAGATTATAGTCGCCGTAACTCGGCTCCATATAGACCTGTGTGCATTTGCTCAGGAGAGAAGGGATATCGCGATAATTGGCGACGTCGAAAAGAGCGTCGCCGGTATAGAATTTTCCCTGCTTGGTGATATAGATCGGCGTGACATCATATTTGTCACGATCGATTGCATGCATTGCCTGAGAGGCAGAGATGACTGATATTTCATGTTCGGTGGAACGTCCACCGAAAAACACTCCGATATTTGTCTTCATCTTTGGAAGTTTATTTAAAAGTGTCGGGTAAATCGTTTTCGTAGAGGATGGTGTCTCCGGGACGGAGAATTCCTGCCAACAACGCCTGCGCGTCGTTGAAGGAAGCGACGGTATGAAGGGCAGCCGAACGGTCGGCCACGCTCTCGATCCCCTCGGTGATGGCATCGCGGTTGTATTCGCCTACTATGACAGCCACGTCGGCCGAGACGGCGATCTTACGTCCAAACTCGGCGTTGAGTTCATACTGGCGGTCGCCGAGTTCGATCATTCCGGGAGTAACGACAATGCGCTTGCCCCCCTTCATCGACGCGAGGACATCGAGTGCCATTCCCGAGCCGGTTGGATTGGAGTTGAAAGCATCGTCGATGATGGTAACTCCTCCGGGAGTGCGTTTCATGTTGAGGCGGTGTTCGACCTGCTCAATGCGGCTGACCGCATAACGGATCTTATCTTCTGACATTCCCAGGCTAAGCGCACAGATCACAGCGGCAAGAAGATTGGAAACATTGCACTCCCCTACAAGACGGGTGGAGAGACTGATGCGCTTTCCATCCGGTGTGACGACATCGAAAGTTGTTCCGTTGCCGGTGTACTGAATATTTTCAGCACGAAAGGCCGCGGCACCTGTATTGGTGACGGCATAGCGGATACACTCCACATTTTTCACCTCACGGTTCGCAACCCATTTGAAATCATCGTTTACTATGGCTAGGCCGTCGGAAGGGAGCGAGTCGACGAGTTCGAATTTAGTGCGCTGGACATTCTCGATGGTCTTGAACGATTCGAGATGCTGCTCGCCGACCGCAGTGATGATGCCTACGGAGGGATGGACCAGATCACAGATCTCCTTGATGTCGTTGGGCTGTTTGGCGCCCATCTCGCAGATGAACACCCTGTCGTAGGGCTTGAGGTATTCATTGATGGTGCGGACAACTCCGAGCGTCGTGTTGAAACTGCCCGGGGTCATGCACACTTCAAATTCTTCCGAGAGGATGCGGTTGAGATAATGTTTGGTCGAGGTCTTTCCATAGGAACCGGTGATACCGATCACTTTCAGGTCGGGCATCGAGCGCAGACGCGAAGCAGCCTTCTCATAGAAACCGCGGTTGATTTTGCTTTCGACAGGACGCAGCAGGATATTGGCAAGGAGGATGAAGCAATGGCTGAAACAATAGCATCCGAGAGCGACGACTGCCGGGAGTTCCGGCGGCCATCCCCAACAGAAAGTCCCGACCACAGTAACGGCAATCACGATAAGTATCTCGACCATGGCGGTGAAGAGAAGACGCCGGGCGCGGGGGGTCATTACGAGCGGCTTCTTGTATTTGCGACGGGCGAGGATTATGGTATTGACAATCGACGTGAAAGTGATCAGTGCAAGTCCGACAACAGGCACCGAGAGAGTCGATACCGAAGCGAGCACCACTGCCCCGCTTACGAGACGCATGACCGAAGTTGTGTCGCCGCTTTGCGACAGCCAGCGCTGATAGCGCTCGTTGCGATATGAATTCTGCTGAAGCATCATCAGGTCACGGCGCTCCTCGACGAACGAGCAGACGAGAGCGGCGACGAGAGCGACGATGGCAAAAATGCAAAAGAATGTCATATCAGATTGACTGGAAGTGAAGATTAAGATTTGAGAAAACTTGTCAGGACCGCCGCGAAACCGCCGGGATTGTCGAGGAACGAGTAGTGCCCGCAGCCGGGATAACTGACGAGCCCTGCATCAGGAATGAGCCGTTCCATTTTTTTAGCATCCGAAAGCGGTGTTGCAGTGTCATTCTCTCCCCAGATGAGGAGTGTCGGGGCTTTGATCTTCGGAAGTTCGGAAGTGAGGTCCTCGTTGACGACTTTCGAGAGAATACGACGCATCATCGGCGAAGCTTGCGCATAGTCGCTCGACCCTGCTTTGGCGCGGCGTCTGTCGAGCCGGCGCTCTGCTTCCTCACGACCGTAGACGAGATACATGAGTCTCTTCATAGCCTTAAAAGTGTAAACCTTACGGTAATAGCCGAAAGACCGTCGGGGTTTTATGCCGGCTGCATCTACAAGGATG
>CAMWGM010000119.1 GCA_947173755.1 uncultured Muribaculaceae bacterium | reverse complement strand
CCATAGGATTGTGTCGCGTGAATTGCGACAGTTCGATGTCTATATTATTTTGAGTAATCTATATTTTTCAGATTGGTTTTATAACAAACATTTTCTTGGCATAACCGGCATAAGCAGAAACTTCCAACCAATTCCATCCGGCTCCAATCAATCCCCCGATAACAGGGACCATCTTACCAACTTTGATCGGTGCCTTCACTCCACCCTTTGCTATCATTTTGAATCCGACCTGATGGTTTATTGCCTTCAGTATTTCACGGGAAAGTTTCGGAAGGAGTTTCTTGATAGTTATATTTTCAACAATCTCAATCCCAACTTTTTTCACTATATCCCCGATGGAATTATAGACAAGACAAAGATAGACAGTTGTTTTGACTTTGTCGTCATTGAGATTGTATCCACGCATCATTGCTATTCCCGCTATCAACCGCATTTCAATAAAAAGCGAACTTACCATATCAGCAGGCAATGTGACGGGCAGTGTCATCAAGCCACCAAGACCTGTCATAAATCCCGTGGTAGCACACTTTAGTTTCTGGGTTCTGATGAAATCATCAATGGCCTCTTCAGGATTTGACGATTTGTACAAATAGGAATTTACGAGTGTATCAAGCGGCTCCGAAACTTTCGGAATACCGTTGAGAGCATAAGTGTATAAACGAGTCAAAAGGACTTCTCCTTTTGAAGGTTTCATGCTTAGATTCTGATCCTTATCTCCCATAGTCGAATAATTGAGAAGTTTATCATTCGATAAGACCAAACTACTTTTTTCGTTTGAGTATCTCATATCCCAGAGTTACAAGGGGTGTCCATGAATTTATTGACGTACTTTTAAAAATATGTTTCTTTGCCAATCCCTGCACAGCCATAGCAAGCGGTGAAAGCAACATACCGGCAACGCCGAAAAGTGCGGCTGCACCGGCCACAGCACCCACGGCTGCCACACCCATGATGGAATTCAGAGAATCCTTTACCGAGGAAGCCGTGAACTTTGAACCTCCATTTTTAAGGTGCATCACGAGGACTTTAAAAAAAGGATAAGTGGATTCAATGTCTACTATTCCTGAAGAAATCATTTTCTCATATTCCTCAGCAGAGGCATCCGGTAATAACTTAATAATTTCTATGCCGGTAGCCTCGGCCATTTCTTCGCGCGACATCATTGCGATTGCTTCATTGGAGTAGTCAGCAAGCATCTCTGCCGTCTGCGCCGCCGTTTCGAATCTTTTGACAAGTATCGTCATATCCAGTCCTACGGCTTCAAGACATTTATCCAAAGACTCACGATTAAGTGAGGCTTTTCCCTTGAGAAAAAGGCCTAACTGAGATGGAGAAGTACCGCATATTTCGGACATCTGAGCCTGGGTTACCCCGCTCAACTCCATTCTGCGTTTAATAATTGACTCTATCATTGGTGTTCGATACGGGTAGGTGGACTATTTGGTTGACAGACGCATACCTTTCCATGAGAAGTTGACATTTTTCCCCTTACTCCCAAAATAGAGAGCGACGATCCCGAAAACGGCTATAATCATGTTCACATCAACTTGGACGCCTTTAGTTGTGGCAGTAGGCTGGGGATTGGTAGTTTTGTTCTTTTTCATATTTGTTATTGGTTTGATGCTGCAAAGTTAAATACAAAGATTTAAATACACAAATATTTTACTATAAAAATAATGTTTAACGTTATTTTTAACTTTTATAAACATGGCATATTTTTTATATATATGTTTCGCATTTTAGCCGGACAATGGCGGATTGGTTTACAAAACTTGCCGATATCGGCAAGTTTTGCTATATTTGCCACATATATTTATATACAACTTGCCGAAAGAATAAATGGAATACTTATCTGTCAAAGAATGGGCCAAAAAGAATGACATTCCCGAGCGGACTGCGAGAAACTACTGTGCGAACGGGAAAATCAATGGGGTGTTCCGCACGGGAAAGACCTGGAATATCCCTGTTGATGCAGAATTGCCTAAGCAACAGAAAAAGTCGGTCATAACTCCCTTGCTTTCAATATTGAGGGAGCAGAAGGCGGCAAGGATCAAGGGAGGAATATATCATCGTGTACAGATAGACCTGACGTATAACTCCAATCATATAGAAGGGAGCCGACTGACCCACGACCAGACTCGATATATCTTTGAGACAAACACGATCGGGATGGTGGATATCGTGGTGAATGTCGACGACATAATTGAGACTACAAATCATTTCCGTGCCATCGATTACATAATTGATGAGACTGACGGCAATCTCACAGAAAATTATATAAAACATCTTCACTTCCTGCTTAAATCAGGAACATCAGATGAAAGGAAGGATTGGTTCAGGGTCGGAGACTATAAGATGTTACCGAATGAAGTGGGCGGTATGGATACCGTCGAGCCGGAGAATGTCCATCGGGCAATGAGCACGCTCCTTAAAGAGTATAACTCGATAAAAGAACCTACTCTTGAAGATATCATTGATTTCCACCATCGATTTGAAGCAATCCATCCTTTTCAGGACGGGAATGGCCGCGTCGGCCGACTGATTATGTTCCGTGAGTGTCTGCGTCACGGTTATGTTCCATTTATCATCACCGATGAATTGAAGATGTTCTATTATAACGGGCTTCGCAACTGGCCGGGAATCAAAGGTTATCTTATGGACACTTGTCTGTCGGCACAGGATTATTTCAAAGCGGTTCTCGAAAAATTCAGGATCGAATATAACGACTGAAATTGCGGAGTCGGTCGGCATGAAGAATACCTATAGGATTGTGTCGCGTGAATTGCGACAGTTCAATTTGCATATTTACGCGCAGAATTATTATATTTGTGCAGTTTTTACCTGATTCACATTCAATCACGCTATCCGACAGTTTTAACTCAATACTCCATATTGACTTTACCTCTACTACATCTATATCAGAATTCATTTTACCATGAATCGTAACCTAATCGTCCGCACACTGACCTTTCTGACGTTAAGTGTGTTCTTCAGCCAGAGTCTTGAAGCGGCCCGGCTGACTCCGCAGGAGGCGCTCGACCGAGCCCGGCAGACGTCGTCGCGCCGAATAGTTTCAGCCGGGAGTTCTTATGAACTCTCTTTCACCGGGCGTTCCGGCGGCGAGGAAACCCTGTATGTCTTCAACAAAGGTGAGAATGGCTTCGTGGTTCTCCCGGCCGACGACCGCATGCCGGCCATCTTAGGCTACTCGGACAATGGAGCCTTTGATCCGGCAAACGCCTCTCCCGAATTAAAATGGTGGCTCAGCCAATACTCCGACGAGGCTGCTTATTTCTTCGGTAACGAAGATCAGTTCAACAGCGGCATGGCGACTACGCGACGTGCGTCGCGCAGCAAAATCGCTCCGCTCGTGACAACAAAGTGGAATCAGTCGGCACCGTTCAACGACGATTGTCCGGTAGTGTCAGGCGGTCGCGCGGTGACTGGATGTGTGGCCACGGCCATGGCTCAGGTGATCAATTATTTCAAGTATCCCGCTACAGGAACCGGCTCGCACTCATATAACTATAACGGCTATACATTTTCCTTCAACTTCGGCTCGACCAGTTTCGATTGGGCCAACATGCTCGATGTATATGACGGAAGTGCGAATGCCCAGCAGAAAGCAGCCGTCGCAACCCTGATGCATGGGTGCGGTGTTTCGGTCAATATGAACTATACCGCATATGAGAGCGGCACGAGTGATCTCTATGTGTCTCATGCGCTTAAGACCTACTTCGGGTTTGATCAGGGTGCGAGATACGTAGTCAGGGAATATTACACGACCGAAGAGTGGGAAGACCTGATCTATGGCGAATTAGCAGCCAACCGCCCCGTGATTTATGGCGGACAGGCGCCGACCGGAGGTCATGAGTTCGTCTGCGACGGTTATGAAGACGGTTATTTCCACATCAACTGGGGCTGGGGAGGACTGAACGACGGTATGTTCCTCCTTTCGGCTCTCGATCCGGGCGCCGATCAGGGTATCGGCAGTTTCCAGGGAGGTTATAACTCTGATCAGTCTGCAACCATCGGTGTACAGTCCACTCCTTCAGGAGCGGCCCCCTGGTATCCGATTTATGCCAAAGGAAGTCTTGAGAAGCCGAAGCCCAATGGTGGTTATCTAATGTGTATGGTTAGCATATACAATAATTCACCGGAAGAGGCTACGGTTGAGTTCTGTCTTAAGGCAGTCTCCCAGACAAATCCGGGCGAGGAATATTTCTCCGCTACCGGACCTGCCACAGATTTTCCCGGAACATCACGAACTTCCTCCGGTCAGACCTCATCAAACGGATATGGAGGCTTCAATTCAGGCAAATTCTCCAACATTCCCGCAGGAACTTATAAGGTGTATCCCTATTTCAAGACACCGGAGGGGAATTTCCAGAAGTTGCTTATTCCTGTCGCTGAGACCGGATTTTTTGAAATGACAGTCGACGGCAACGGCAATATCTCTTATGGCGAAGGCGAGCCGGAAATCGAGGCTGAGATCAAAGTCACGAAATTCGCTGCCACCGGAACAGTGGAATCCGGCGTCGAGACAAGATTTGATGTCTCCATCGAGAATATCGGAGATGTGGAGTACTCCGGCGACTTATCAGCCCGTGCGTTTGTTAAAGGATCCGAGGAAAAGCTGGCCGAAAACGTGATCGGCGGTCTCGGAGTTGCCCCGGGTCAGACATTAAACGGATCCGTAAATCTGGCATGGAGTCTGCCTGACGGAGAGTATGACCTCATCTGCTTCGATAAATATGATAAGGCGGTCAGCGCAACATTCCCATTATATATAGGTATGGAGGCGCCCGCTCAACCTACTTCTATAACTCTCGACCGGAGCGTAGCGGTAATTACCGAGGGGGAGACACTGACTCTTGTAGCAACCGTTTTGCCCGAAACAGCCAATGACAAGAGCGTCATCTGGGCAAGTTCAAACGAAGAAGTTGCGACTGTCGATGGTGGAATCGTCACCGCTCTGAAACCCGGAGAGGCTACCATCACGGCCGTTACGTCCAACCATCTTCAGGCCACTTGTACGGTAACCGTAAAGGCTAAGATAATCGAACCTACAGGTATCTCGCTCGACAAGACAGAGGCGTCGATCGTCGAAGGTCAGACTCTGACTCTCACCGCAACAATTGATCCCGAGATGGCTACCGATAAGACTGTCATCTGGTCGACTTCGGATGAAGAGGTCGCAACTGTCGAGGAGGGTGTCGTGACTGCCGTCAAGGCAGGTCAGGCTGTCATAACTGCCAAGACTTCGAACGGCCTGAGCGCAACTTGCAACGTCACAGTCACCGCTCAGGTGATCGAACCGACCGGCATCTCGCTTGACAAGACAGAGGCATCGATCGTCGAAGGTCAGACTCTGACCCTCACCGCCACGATCGATCCCGAGATGGCTACCGATAAGACTGTCATCTGGTCGACTTCGGATGAAGAGG
>CAMWGM010000118.1 GCA_947173755.1 uncultured Muribaculaceae bacterium | reverse complement strand
CCCCTTCCTTCCGACTGCGACCCCCTCACCGGGATCGCAGTCTTTTTTTATGCCTAGTTGTTATCAGTTCAGGATAATTATATAACATTTCAAGCCCCTCGGAAGACTAATGTCTGGCGAGGGGCTTATTGTTCAAATGGGGGATTTCTTTTCAAGCGAAGCGATCAATCATATCCTTAAGTTCCGAGTATGGTTTCTCGCCGGAATCTCTCCATGCTTCCTGTCCATCCTTGAAGAGAATAAATGTCGGATAGGAATGTACGTGGAATTTCTCGACGAGTGCTTCGTCTTTATCTCCATCGATCTGGGCAACCGTGGCCATCTCTTTAGTTTCATCGACGAGTCGGTTCATCACAGGCATCATCGCTCTGCAATGAGGACACCATGTTGCATAGAATTCAACCAGAACAGGTTTGGTGGACGTGGAGATGGTTTCTAAAAGATTATCGTTCATAGAAGAGAGAGGTTTAGTTGAGTTATTACTTTCCGGGTTCAAGTTGAATCTTGATCTTATCCTCGAGCACTTCGAGTTGGGTCAGACCGGCTGTGCGCCACTGAGGTTCGCCGTTCTTGAAGATGATCAGGGTCGGGACGCTGCGCACCATGTATTCAGCCGCGATTTCGGGTGCACGGTCAACGTCAATCTTGATGATATTGGCACTGTCACCGATTTTCTTTTTAAGTTCCTCGAGAATGGGAGCCTGCATTTTGCACGGTCCGCACCAGGTTGCGTAAAAATCTACCAATGTCGGCTTCGAGGAAGCAATCATTTCTTTGAATTCGCTCATAATAAATAGAATTAATGATTTGCAATATTGTTGATTAGCAAACGTGGGGAGTACAGTAACGAAACTCCGTCGTTCGGTAGTATAACACCGACGACGGAGCAATGGTTTAGTCAATATGTGTTAATCTGTCTCAGTGCGGTCAGACGAGCATCCCTGCGGCTACTTCGTCAGCCTTGTCTCTGGAGGTGAGTGCTTCGAGACATGTCAGGGCAAACGGAATGGCTGATGAAGGTCCGTTGGCAGTAATAATATTCGAGTCAGTCACTACGCGCTGGTTGCGGTGGGATGCGCCTCCGGCAACGAGTCCTTCTTCAAATCCGGGATAGGCTGTAGCGTGGCGTCCGTCGAGTATTCCTAAAGGAGCCAAAAGCACGGCTGGGGCAGCACATATCGCTGCTACCGGTTTCCCCTTTTCAGCCTGAGCGGAAAAATATCTGCAAACTTTGGCGTCTGCCGCAAGATTTGCTGCACCCGGCATGCCTCCGGGGGCTATCAGCATTCTTGACTCTAATGATTCGGGAAGATCTGAAAGAATTACGTCGGCAGCGACTTCGATGCCGTGAGCACCCTTGACTGCGAGTGTTTTATTGATCGATACAGTCACGACATCGATATTGCCGCGGCGGAGAATGTCGACAGTGGCAAGCGCTTCGATTTCCTCGAAGCCGTCTGCAAGGAAGAGATAGGTTTTTTCCATATCAATATTATAATATTCAGGTTTTTATTAACGTTTGTAAAGATAGTCAAAAATCGGCGAAAAATGAAAAAAATCAATCTCCAATTTCCGATTACCGTATTCTTCTTACTCCTTGCCACAGGAATTTGTTCATGCGACAGGCAAAAAAGTGTTCGCATCGCTTCGGGGCAGGTGTGGAACACTTTCTATAATATTACGTATTCCTCCGATCGGGATCTTCACGACTCCATCCGTCAGGCAATGCACACCGTCGAACTTTCGTTGTCGCCTTTCTGCGATTCATCACTCGTATCGCGTATAAATAGGGGCGAAAAGATCCGAACCGACTCATTGCTTAGTCGTATTTTCGAAGCCTCGAAAACAGTCAATCGTTTTTCATTCGGCGCTTTCGATCCGACGGTCGCTCCTTTGATAAATCTGTGGGGATTCGGCTATAAAAACGGAAAGGGCGATCCGACTCAAGAGGAAATTGATTCGGCTTTGACACGTGTCGGCATTGCCGGATGTTTGATCGATTCTGCGGGATATCTCGTGGGAATACATCCGCATACAGAGTATAATTTCTCAGCAATAACCAAAGGTTACGGATGCGACATCGTGGGCGAAATGCTTGCACGCAACGGTGTCAAGGATTATATGGTGGAAATCGGAGGAGAGATAGCCCTTAAAGGGGAGAGTCCCCGCCATGCTCCGTGGCGTATCATGATCGAGGCTCCTGTCGAGAATGACACGGTCTTCGTCAGAGAGCGTCTTGCAGTGATCGGTATCACCGACTGCGGAGTGGCTACTTCGGGTAACTACCGGAACCATCGCACGGATGCTTCGGGGCAGAAAAGATGGCACACCATTTCGCCTGTCACCGGATATCCGGCCGAGACTGATATGCTCTCAGCCACGGTGATTGCTCCTACGGCTATGCTGGCTGATGCGTACGCCACCTCTGCAATGGCTCTTCCGACCGACTCAGCAGTGAAAATGTTTGATAAACTCGAGGGAATTTCCGCTCTCCTTGTTACACCCGACACGATTATCGCAACTGACGGTTTCCCCTCTTTCAAAGATTAGTGTCCCACTGCTCCCACCGCTCAAGGATTTGGTTTGCAAGGGTGCGAAATAATCCGTAACTTTGCAAGACACTATGAACTTGCTCCTCGAAATACTATTCAGCGGTCTGATAATCGGCATTCTCGTTTCGGCACCAATGGGTCCGATAGGTATGCTTATCATCAGGCGTACGTTGATAAGAGGACGATGGCCCGCGTTTTTCACGGGAATCGGAGCGGCATTGAGCGATCTGACCTATTGCCTGCTGGTCGGACTCGGACTTTCCTTCGTGACCGATTTTGTAGAGACCAACCAGTATCTTCTGCAGATGCTCGGCTCGATAGTGATGCTGATCTATGCCGGTTATCTTTTCGGGTCTAATCCTGCGCGTTCCATCAAGCCCGGGGCAATGCGCCCGATGGCTCCGTGGCGCGACTGTGTCTCAGGATTCCTTCTCACGTTCTCGAATCCCCTGATACTTTTCCTGATCATCGGTCTCTTCACCCGCTTCACTTTCCAGGCGCCTCGATTCGCGTGGTGGCATCAGGTTGGAGGATATATCGCTATCGCTGCCGGTGCATTGGGGTGGTGGTTTGCAGTGACATGGTTTGTCAACCGTGTCCGCCGCCACTTCAATATGCGTTCCCTCTGGCTCATCAATAAGATCATTGCTTCACTGATACTGATCATGGGTGGCTACGGACTCTTCAATGCGGTGCGCGAACTTTTATTTTAGTAACTGAATTTTTTGACTGCAGAATTAAAATTTTGTAATTTTGCAAATCCAATCCGAATATCATTCATAAGATCATTTCACATTAAGATATAATGGCAGAACTCAAAGACCTCACTAAGCGAAGCGTCAACTATTCGCAGTGGTATAACGACCTGGTGCTAAAAGCCGATCTCGCCGAACAGTCGGCAGTGCGCGGATGTATGGTGATCAAGCCCTATGGCTATGCCATCTGGGAGAAGATGCAGCAGACCCTCGACCGCATGTTCAAGGAACAAGGTGTTCAGAATGCCTATTTTCCCCTGCTTATTCCCAAGTCGTTCCTCTCACGTGAGGCCGATCATGTCGAAGGCTTCGCCAAGGAATGTGCCGTGGTGACCCACTACCGACTTAAGAATGCCCCCGATGGTTCAGGTGTCGTGGTCGACCCTGAGGCGCGTCTCGAGGAGGAACTCATTATCCGTCCCACTTCCGAGACTATCATCTGGAACACCTATCGCAACTGGATCCATTCCTACCGTGACCTACCTCTCCTCATCAACCAGTGGGCAAACGTGATGCGTTGGGAAATGCGCACACGTCTTTTCCTTCGTACCGCTGAATTCCTCTGGCAGGAAGGCCACACGGCTCACGCCACTTCCGACGAAGCATGGGAGATAACACAGCACATGATCAACGTATATGCCGACTTTGCCGAAAACTATATGGCAGTCCCCGTCATCAAAGGTAAGAAGAGTGCCAACGAGCGTTTCGCCGGCGCTGTCGAGACTCTCACCATCGAGGCAATGATGCAGGATGGCAAGGCTCTCCAGAGCGGTACTTCTCACTTCCTCGGCCAGAATTTCGCCAAGGCATTCGATGTTACGTATGTGAATAAGGAAAACAAACCCGAATATGTCTGGGCTACCTCATGGGGTGTCTCGACCCGTCTCATGGGTGCGCTCATTATGACTCACTCCGATGATAACGGTCTGGTGCTTCCTCCCCATCTCGCCCCGATCCAGGTAGTGATCATCCCTATCTATAAGAACAACGATCAACGCGACGAAATAGCCGCTGTGGTCGACCCCATCGTCAAGGAGATGCGCCGTCTCGGCATCAGTGTCAAATTCGATGATGCCGACAACAAACGTCCCGGCTTCAAGTTTGCCGATTACGAACTCAAGGGTGTGCCCGTGCGTCTTGCTATCGGCGCACGCGACATCGCCAAAGGTGAAGTTGAGGTAATGCGCCGCGATACTCTCGAGAAGCATTATGCGCCCCTCGAAGGAATTGCCGAATATTGCAAAAATCTCCTCGAGGATATCCAGGAAAATATTTTCAAAAAGGCTCTTGCTCACCGAGAGTCAATGACCCGCACCGTCGATACATACGAAGAATTCAAAGAAGAGATCGAAAAGGGTGGTTTCATCCTTGCACATTGGGATGGAACAACCGAGACCGAAGAGAAAATCAAGGAGGAGACCAAGGCGACCATCCGTTGCATCCCCTTCGATGGCGACACCACTCCCGGTGTCTGCATGGTGACCGGCCGGCCCTCGGAGCGCCGCGTGCTCTTCGCCCGTAACTATTGATGCCCATTTCAAATTTTCACTCCTTTATTTCTTCGACCCCTTAATGGATCACAAGACATTCATCTCCCGGCTTGCTGAACGCGTAGGCTGCACTACCGAACAGGCTACATTGCTCACCGATGGCCTCACGGGTGTGTTGCGCGACACCGGCATTGATCTCGATGCAGCCGCAATCCCCGGTTTCGGAACTTTCTCAACAACGAAATCAGACGAGAGAGTGGTGGACGATCCTGAGTCGGGCGCTCATACACTTCTGCCCCCCTCGATCACCATGACGTTCGCCCCCAGTGTAGTACTTCGTAAAAAGATTTCGCGATGAATGTAAAAATTCCCATAGGGCGTCTTGCCGAACGTCTTTCCGCCGTAAGCGGTGTCTCGGTTCAGTCTGCCGAATCCTTCATAAAAAGTTTTTTTGAACTTGCTGCCGACACTCTCGTCTCCGGAGAAGTGCTGAAGATAAAAGGTCTCGGTTCATTTGAGCCTGATCCGTCCAATGCTGATTTTCCTGTCAGATTCACACCTGATAAAGAACTGGCGGACACACTCAACGCACCCTTTGCAGAGTTTGAGGCCGAAACGTTGCGCGACGATCTCTCGAAACCGGAACTCGAACTTATGGCTGCTGTCGAGGCTCAACAGGAGGAAGTGTCAAAAG
>CAMWGM010000117.1 GCA_947173755.1 uncultured Muribaculaceae bacterium | reverse complement strand
GACCGGGACAGTTCCTACGGAACCCTGCGAGAACGCTCTCGACATATAGACCGAAATGCGGGGAACGTAGTAGAACTTCATCATCCGTGCATCGCAGAGTCCTACGGTCAATTGCAACGCCTCTACATTTTCGCCCGAGATGGCATAGAAAATCTCTTCGGTTTTGTGAGTCTTGACAAAATCCTCGAGATCGGCCAGAGTGCCGCGGTAGAGTTCCTTTTTGTTGAAATCAGGGGGACAGTAGATGTCGAAAAAACCCTGAAGTTCGACCCCGTATCCTGTGTCAGACATAAGTTCGTCATACAGACGCCGGGCTGTTCCGCCGCAACCGATAATCACGACCCGTCGCAGATTTCCGCCGTGACGACGGTATTGCTTGAGAAGAAATCGAGCCAGAATGCGCCACGCGACGAGCGCCGGAAGGAAAATAGCGTAGAATTCCACAATGACTGCCGACGGGAGCGACTCCACATCCATAAGGTAGAGCAGTGTCAGGAAGAAGAGCAGGTGGGATCCGACCGCTATCAGCGTCGTGCGCATGACGGCGTCCATCTGGACAAAGCGGTCGTTCTGGGCTCCGGCGAGATAACTCGCTCCGGGGATGTAGGCAACATTTAGAAGAAGCCAGACAAGACGGCTGTGGAGATCGGAGATGCCCGGATTAAGGAGCATGACGCACAGCATGGCGGCATTGACCACCATGAAATCGACCACCGCCATCAGGCGGAGGAGATAACGGCCATATTTTCCCCTGGTAAACATCCGGTTTAAATATCTAACGCTCTCATCGTCGAATTATTGCCTTGCTACCCTTCAGAGTTCTCCCCGAGAATGCCAGGAGCCGGAGCAGCGAGAAAATCTGACTGCCCGGCTCCCGGAAGAGGGTAGTGCTGAATTTCTTTTTACATCACTCCGCGTTCACGTAGACGCTGTTGCCACGCCCATGCGGAGCGCATCGTGTCGGCGAGCGACGCTTCGGCTTTCCAGCCGAGCACTTCGTTGGCATAGGTTGGATCAGCCCAGACTTTTTCGATATCGCCGGCACGGCGACCCACGATCTTGTGAGGCACTTTGACACCTGTGGCTTCTTCGAAAGTGTTGATGAGTTCGAGAACCGAGACACCGTTGCCTGTCCCGAGATTAAATATCTCGACGGGCGCTTCCGATTTGTCGGTGAGCATACGCTCTACGGCGATGACGTGGGCTTTGGCAAGATCGACCACATTAATATAATCGCGGATGCATGAACCGTCGGGGGTATCGTAATCATTGCCGAACACCGAGAGTTCCTTACGGATACCGATCGCTGTCTGCGTCAGATAGGGGATGAGGTTCTGGGGAACACCATTGGGGAGTTCGCCTATTTCGGCAGACGGGTGTGCGCCGACAGGATTGAAGTAGCGCAGAAGAATCGCTTTGAAAGGAGCGCCCGCGGCGATTACATCAGTGATTATCTCCTCAGAGATCTGTTTTGTATTTCCGTAGGGGGAAGTGGCTTTTTTTATGGGCGATTTTTCAGTGACGGGATTGACGTCAGGTTCGCCATAGACAGTGCATGAAGAAGAGAAAACAATTCCTTTCACACCTTCAGGTCCCATCAGGTCGAGAAGGTTGAGGAGTGTGTCGAGATTGTTGCGGTAATATAGGATCGGTTTCTGCATGCTTTCTCCGACAGCTTTTGAGGCGGCGAAGTTGATAATGCCCTTTATGCCGGGGTAGTCGGTGAAAAGTTTGCGGAGTGTATCGATGTCGGTGCAGTCTCCTTCGACAAAATCAGGACGTATGCCGGTGATGCGCTCGATGCCGTCGAGAACCGAGATGTTAGAGTTGGAGAGATTGTCGATAATGACCACTGAATAGCCGGCCTGCTGGAGTTCAACCACGGTGTGTGATCCGATGTAGCCTGTGCCACCTGTGACAAGAATTCTTTCCTTTTTCATACGGTATGTTGGTTGAGGGGATTATATGTGCCTATGTGGCGTTCTTTCTTTTCATCGAAGATTTCGTCGATGGTCAGCAGTATGCCGGACTCTTCTACGAAACCGAATTCGTCGTTGATGGCGGTGCCGAACATCTTCATTGTTGGCGAGAGATTCATGTAGGAATTGACGAGTGGCGGGATGTTGAAGCCCGCGGCGCGGATCGCCTTGTTGAGGATACGGTAGTCTTCCTTAAATGTACCTCCCTCGGCATACATCTTTTCCATCTCGGCGGCGTTGGCTCCGTGAGAAAGCGCATTGATCGGGCGCACGAGCCGGTCAGGATCGGGGAAATGACGCTCAAGGAAATAGAGGAGCATGTCGCGGCATGTACGGTCGTAGGAAGGATACATCGTCATCTTGCCGAAGAGATAGCGGATCTCGGGATAAACTACCGTCAGAGCCCCGAGGCCGTCCCAGAGATTGTCGAGAGCGAAGATGGCTTTGGCTCCCTGACGGGACGACTGATAATCGAGGCGGACGAACGAGCGACCGAGTTCAATCGTGTAGGGAAGGTACTTCTCGATGAATTCAGGAGAATAACTGAAAAGATGCGTCATGGCTATCCGCGGAGTCCCGTCGGGATTGAGGCGCATGTCGCGGCCAAGGATGAAACGATAGCCACCGAGAATGATGCGGTTTTCGGGATCCCACACTATGAGTTGACGGCAAGGAGGATCCATCATGTCGAACTCGTCGATATCTATGCTTTCGCCTGTACCACCGCCGGCCTGACGGAAAGATTCTTCGCGCAGACGGCCGATCTCACGCATGACTGCTTTACACTCCCGGCCGTCGACGACATAAATCCGGTTGCCACCTTTGTTGGTGACTCTGAGAAGTCGCGCCGGGGTGAGTTCGGCCTCTAATTCGGCAGTGTCTACAGGAGGTATAATCGGTTTCATGGGCTTATAAATAAAGAGGAGGCGGAGAGGAAGGTGAATGAGGATTGCCGGTCAGGTGTTCCTCAGTGAGTAGACTGCCTGACGCAGACGGGCGGCCTCGGACAATGCTTCACGCCCTCCTTTCAACGATTGCCAGGATATCGGTTCACCAAACGTAACCGACACTTTTTTGCCCTGTGAATCAACAAATTCACGGGGGAGTCTGAGCATCTCGATGTTGAATTTTAGGCCGAGTCTGACCCGAAGTCGTGCAAAGTTATAAAAAAATCGTGAATTTTCACCATCAAAATAGACAGGAATGATATCGCGGTGATAAAAAATGGCTTTGTTGATGACCATTTTGTTCCACGTGAGATCGGCAATCGACCCGTCAGGTTGTCGCCTGCTGCACAGACCTGCAGGAAACATGAGCACCGGAGCGTCAGAAGCGAACGCGCAGTCGAGTTGCTCGGCCGACGCTTTCGACTGCGATCCATGCTTGTTGACACCGATAAAAATATCTTTCAGAGGATCGACAAAGGTCAGGATGTCATTGACAACGAAGCGGATATCCTTTCGCCCGTAATGTCGTCCGACGATGGCGGAGAGGACGAGGCCGTCGAGGCCTCCGAGAGGATGGTTGGAGGCGAAGATGACGCGCGACGATTCAGGCCATTCGCCGCGGACATCAGAGTAGTCGACCTCAAGTTCATTGACCACACCTTCAGCGAAGTCGACTCCCGACATATGTTCGTTGTGGGCCAGGAGTTCATTGAGCCGGTCCTGGCAGATAAATCTTTCTATCCTCCTGACGAGCCACTTGGGAATCCTGCGCGATAGCGAGGGCGCTTTCTCGCGGAGCACGGCCGAGACATCAACTCTCTTCATCGGTGTCATTTTGAAGGATTACAGGTTGCAGAGCCTGCCAGACGGCATCGTTGACAGGCGCAGGCGCAACCACGTCAATCTGTTTTCCCGAAACCGGATGGACGAATTTCACCCGATGAGCCTGCAGGGATATCGAACCGTCGGGGTTGGAGCGTTTGTCGCCATACTTCAGGTCGCCGCGTATCGGGCAGCCGATCGCAGAGAGTTGCACACGTATCTGATGCTTGCGCCCTGTCTCGAGATTTACTTCGAGCAGATGATAGCGGTCCGTACTTCCGAGCAACCGGTAGGAGAGTGCCGAACGTTTGCCATCCTTGACGGGAGTGGCTGATGCGTAACTCTTGTTGTTGCGTTCGACCGAAGTGATGTAGTGTTCGAGCCGGTCTGAGTCCTTCGGCGGCATATTACGGGTAACGGCGAGATAAGTCTTACTGATTTCCCCTTTGCGGAACATCTCGTTGAGGCGCTCGAGCGCTTTGCTCGTCTTGGCGAAGACGACCACTCCTCCTACCGGACGGTCGAGCCTGTGGACAACTCCACAGAACACATTTCCAGGTTTGTTATATTTTTCCTTAATATATTGTCGCACGATATCGACCAGAGGAGTGTCGCCTGTCTTGTCTCCCTGAACGATTTCGCCCGGCTCCTTATTGACGATTATTATATGATTGTCTTCGTAGAGTACCTGCATGTGTGTGTCGGAATAAACTGCCTCGTTCTCAGGAATGGCCGAGATGATGATGATCGGCATCCTCATATTCGCTCTCGAGTGTAGCCGTGAACTGCTGATCCTGTTTTGTTTTGATCGTGTCAAAACCTTCGCCATAGACACCGCTCACCTGTCCCTGGGTGATGAAGGCTTTCGGGTCGATGCTCTTGACGATACGGAAGATCGTGACCGACTCGATGCGCTTGCAGACGATGAGGAGAATTTTGATCGGTTGTTTCGTATACCATCCCTGTCCGTCGATGACTGTCACTCCACGACGCGCGTGGGCGTTGACGGCGTTGGCTATACGGTCCCAGTTGCGGGATATGATGAAGAACTGGACAGACTGACGGTTGGTGTTGATCATCATGTCGACCATCGAACTGATGATGAAAAGGACAATGTAACCGTAGACCACCGTCACGAGGTTGTGGAAGAGGAAGTAACTTGATCCGATGATGAAGAAGTCGACATAAAGCATCGTGCGGCCGATGCTCGTGGTGGATCGCTTGGCCACGATGGCTCCCACGATGTCCGTGCCGCCCGTACTGCCGTTATGAATGAACACCAGACCGAGCGCAATACCCGAAAGGGCGGATCCGATAATGATGTTCATGAAGGGTTCGCCTGGGATGAGAGGCTCGGGAAACCATTCAGGCATAATGTAGGTGACAGCGGTGATGCATCCAACACCGAATAGGGTCTTGAATACGAACTGGCGTCCGACAATGAACCATGCGACTGAAAGGAGGACGGCATTGACCACAAACTGGGTGTAACCGATGGCGCGAATGTTGCCCGTCAGGAAATAGACTATAGTACCAAGACCGGTGACGCCGCCGATGACGACATCTTCGGGAAGGATGAAAGCCGAGAAACCGAAACCATAGATGATGGTGGCGAAGGCTATCATTATATAGTCGCGCGCTGAGAGCCAGAGTTTTTTTGACAGGTAACTTGTGGGTTTCATGGGATACAGATATACGGAGGGGCATTTCAGGCCCCAACCGGGTGCAAAATTAATGAATTTATATCCAATCAGCAAATATTTTCAGACCGTAGTATGAAC
>CAMWGM010000116.1 GCA_947173755.1 uncultured Muribaculaceae bacterium | reverse complement strand
TCTTGCCAACGCCTAGGCTGAAAAGGAGGAGGTTGTCATGGAGGCATGCGGATCGGTGTTCCGTCCTGCTGCACTTTTCTGCACCAACAACGACAACTTAAACATAGAGAACGGGGATATTGCCACCGAACTCAACTCGTCGAATATGCTCTGGTGTCTGAGCGGAAATATCGCGCTCACCCACAGGATACTCTTCGGTATCCATTTCGACACCGATCGTCTGACGTTCAAGCCATTCGTGCCCGAGGCACTGGCAGCCACCCGTTCGCTGACCGGTTTCCCATATCGCGGGGCGAAACTCAACATCACCGTGAGCGGTTACGGAAGCGAGATCAAATCGTTCAAGGTGAACGGTAAAGAGCAGGAGCCTTTTATCGCTGCCAATAAAGCCAAAGGCACTATCGACATCGAGATCGTAATGGCCGACAACAAGATCAAGCCTCTCAAGGTGAACCGGGTTGCCAACCTCAACGCACCCCTCACTCCGATCGCACGTCTCGACGGCACGACCCTCGTCTGGAATCCCATCGAATATATCGGTTCATACGCAATCGTCAAGGATGGAAAGCGTATAGCAACTACGCACGCGACAACCTTTGATGCATCCGAACCGGGTGAATATCAAGTGATAGGCATAGCATCGGACGGAACTGAAGGATTTGCCTCCGAGCCATTGTCGACACGCCACCGTCTTTACGTTAAAGTCGATCCTGTCGGCAACGACAAGACTTCGGTCATAACGCTGCCAGTGGAAGTGCCCGCTGACGGTTACTATTTCATCTCGCTCGACTATGCCAATGGCAACGGTCCGGTCAACACTGAAAACAAGTGTGCCATCCGTACACTCTCGGTCGACGGCAACCGAGCCGGCATTCTCGTGCTTCCGCAGAGAGGCAAAGACAACTGGGAAGAGTATGGTTGGTCAAACACCGTCAAAGTCTACCTTACACAAGGTGCGCATGAACTCACCATCGATTTCCGTCCGGAAAACGAGAACATGAACATCACTACCAACCATGCCGTCATCCGCGGCCTCCGCCTCGAAGCCGCAAACTAATACACTCAGAGAGACCTCTGCCCCACCCTCCGGCCGTAACGCCGGAGGGTGGAATTTTTTTTGCAGATCATTTCTTATGGTTAAGGCAATTAAAAAATCAACTGCCCCACTAAATTTCCGGACTCCTTTTATTATATATTCCGTGATCAAAATCGGACAGGAAAGGAGAATTGAACGTAAGCGCGTAAAATTTGTGTGAAAAGATTTTTCACAGACAGGCGACTTCGTTTGGAGCAGAGGGAACTTATGTATACCTTTGTATCATGGCTTATCAAATCATACAGTAAAAAATTTAAAAAAAACAAAAGGCTATGGCACTATTTAGAGTAACATCAAAAGTGTCTCTGGGCGGTTCAAACGGAATACCCAAAGGCACAACAGTTCAGGTAATCACTCCCAATGGAGTCAACTCTGTGGACGGAAATAAGATTTCAGCCGCTATCAAACAGCAGTTGGGTAAAGACCTCCCGTCGTCATCCTGCGTCGCCTCCCACTTTATAGTGGAAAGACTGAAATAATGCCTTATATATATAAGGTTCAGAATTGTGCCGTCCATACTCTAAACCGGTATGGAGGGCACGTCAGAGCACCATTTCATCCTTCAATGGGTGGTAACGCTATCTTTGTGGATTATAATCCACACTTGGAAAGATTGATGGTGACTACAGACAGAGGTGCTATCATTTTTTACAATAATTCCGGGGGTTCTATATCCCATTTTACTGTAAAGGATGTAGTTATGGCACGATGGCAAGGCGAAGATATACTCGTGCAACTCAAGAGCGGTAAATGCATCCTCTACAATAAATATGGAGGTATGCTGAGACATCTGTAGCAGGTTGCGCTATAGAGAGTATGCCGACATCCAAATCGAAAAAAATTAAATGAATATGGGCGTTTTAGACCTCAGCGATTACAACAACGGCAATATGGACAGATGGCATGAGAAACGACAACAGATGCTGGAGTTTTTCAAAGGGAAAGTGCTGTCGGTTCTGATAGTTGACCCGGAAGATGAAATGCCTTTGAAAGAGATCGAGAACGCCTTTCCCGATCTATGCTTGAAGACCTTCGATCTGGCAGATTGTAAGGATGGGGATTTCAGACGTATAGGGCAGCATTTTGATCAATATATCAGTAACGGAAAGTGCGCCTACGACGGACTGCTGTTTGACAATATCGACAGCATCAGTGCGGGGAAAGACACCGAAGATCTGCAGGCAATGGTGTGGCAATCGCTCAAAAGAGACGATTCGGAGATGTGCGACTATTCTATTCTGCCGTCCGGCGACCCTATCCCATTTGACAAAATGATGATAGCCGCAAGGTGTAAGAAAAAGCCCGAATATCTCGAAGACAAATCACTTCTCGCGTATACTATCGAAGTTTAAAGCAATACTTTACTTAGAGGTAACCGCAATTTTAAACTTTATTATCAAAGTCATATATGGCAAAATTCATAATCACCCCTACCACTACCGTTGCGGAACTCAAAGAGCAGTTCAGCAAAGAAATCGGGGGTGTTCTGCGTGTCTATGAGGGACGTAGCCAGGCACCTGCCGATGCGACTCTTGTATCACTCGGAGCGAAAGAGGGGGAACTGGAATGCAGAACAAGCCGGACAGTCGGCAAGTTTGAGGAGGCATTTCAGAACGACCACAATCTCAAAGTGAAAGTCTATACCAAAGACGAAAACGTTTCCGTGCTTGATGGCATTACACTTGCTACTGTCAAGGAAATCCCCAATATGTCAACTCACGCAAAGATGAAGAAATATCTTTCCTATAAGAGAGATGAAACATCAGCACCTGCCGATGCGAAAGAGAAAGAAATAGAGATCCGACTCTATGGCGAGGGCACACGGCTCGATGTGTTTGATACGGATGAGGATTTCATGGAATGTCACAACGCGATGAGAGACAGCGAATATTTCGACATCAAAGTGATCGACGGTAAATCGGAGACAGCCTATTCACTTGATGATTTCGGAAATATGATCACAGGTTATGAATGGCCTGAAGATATCTATGATTCAGACTCTGAGAAATTCATCGATCCGGTCTACGAGCAGTTCGAAGGAAAGACACCCGGAGAAGTGTATGAGTTCGGCGACTGCGATCTCTATGAAGCCGAAGGTGAAGGTGTAGGCCGCATCGAAATGATTCAGACAAAGGTGCCGGCTCACGTCACCATTAAAATCAAGAACGGCGAAAAGTTTGACCCTAAGAAACTGCATTTCATCTATTCAGAGTTTGTGGTGCCTGATGCAGAACTTGAGATCAATACCGGTGTAGTCTATGACGGAAAGCAATATGAAATTGAACTTGACGTTGAGTCGGAGCGTGAAATTAGCAGCGAAACCATCTGGGAGGCTCCGGAGGAAGGATGGGAGTAAGAATAATAATTATTAATCATGGCAAAGAAAAAAACAGTCAAATTTGACCCAACCAAGGAGAGGGTAATCACTTTCAGCCGTTCCGGCGAGAAACTGTCGGAAATAAACGGCGAATTGAAATCCGATTTCTACAGCGGAGTGGAAAAAATGTGCTATCTCAGCGATGAGTATTGCGCATTCTATAAGGGAAAGAAGAAGGGAATACTCAACAGCAAAGGAGAGATGATCTCCCCTGCAGACTGGATGAGCATAAGGAAAGAAGATGGAGGATTGTTCAAGGTTTCCAAGAAGAACAAGGTTACCAAAGATGAGGAATATGGCTTCATTAACCTGCAGGGTGAGGAACTGTTTAACCCCGAAGAATATACGAGCGTCAATGACGTATATGACGGACGTATCGTAGCCGAGAATGTGGATGCAGGTAAAGAATGCGCGTTCGATCTGGAAGGCAACGTGGTTATCGCTCCAAAATATCTCCGTCTTGGCAACTTCTACAATAATGTTGCCGTAGCATGCGAAGAGAAAGGTAAAATAGGCCTTATTGACTTGTCAGGCAATTGGGTGCTTGAGCCGGAATACTCCTCAGTTGGCGGTTTCGGCGGAATGAACGGCCTTAGAAAATACTGCGTTATCGGCAAAGACGGGAAGAAAGGACTGATAGATCAGGAACTCAACGTTGTAGTAGAACCGAAGTATGACGAGATTTATGATTTTGATGATTCCGAAGGTTTGATCGTAGTGGTTGGGTCAGGCGAGAAGCAAGGTGTGGTAGATGCATCGGGCAACTGGCTTCTTCCCGCTGAATATGATGGGATTAGTGTCTATCGGGAAGAGGGGTATATGGAACTTGAAAAGGACAACAAGTTTGGCATCGCTGACTTGAAAGGCAACATTATTGTTAAGGTCGAATATCTGAACCTTGAATATGAGCATGGGCTTCTTTACGTAAAGAAAGGATTCGATGGAGTCATGATCCAGCGTCCTGACGGCACCACCATCTTTGAAGGAAAGGATGCGCGAATATTCCCGGAAATGTTGCTTGTGTCGTCTAATGGCAAGCAATGGGGTGTCATCGACCACGACGGAAAAGAACTCATTGCGCAAGAATGGAATATTCCGGCCTCGTATATAAACCAGGTGAAATACTCCGATGGTCTGCTCAATCTCTACAAGGATGACAAGACAATCTATATCGACGAAAAGGGTCAGGTGAAGGTTTCCATCGATGCCCGCGGATGGGCATACAGCGACGGCTTTGCCATCATCGGTAAAAAAGATGATTACAGCGTTATCAACAAGACAGGTGAAGTTGTAGCCGCTAATATAGCCCATCTTTCGACTTTAGGCGATGGATATTTTTTCGTTAACAATGCAGATGAGAATGAGCCAAAAATTCTGAACGTCAATACAGACGATAAGGTAGCAATTCCGGCTCGTGTGGTAGAAAAACCAGTCAACGGCATGATTAAGATTCAGGCTCCCGACCTAAAATTTGGCGTAGTGGAAATCGCTACCGGAAAAGTCATTCTGGAACCCATCTATGCGGAAGTCCTTCTGACCTCCGGGGGCATCTGGGGATGTCTGCCTAAGGAGAACTGAACGATGCAGATGTAGGATTTTCGTCTTCTCGTCTTGAGAGGATGAAAATCCTATATTGGAAACTCATACCGTCTTTATGGTCCATGTATTGTCCGGGGAGAACTACGGGATGTTTTAACTTTTCGTGCTTCCCGGCCGAGAATGGGGGCTGACCGGCGAGTTGAATGTCGCAATCTTGCATACATTAAAAATCTGATTAATTCATAAATTCTCAAACACTCTAACGTAAAGAGATGGCAAAGAAAGTTAAACCGGTTGTGGACGAACGCCTGCAGAAATGGGAGGAGTTTGCTTCTGCTCATTCAGCACAATACGCGTTGATTGATGCCGATGGCAATCTTATCGGAGACAGCGCATACGATTTCATCGGAGAGCCGCAAAACGGATTCGCAATATTTACGAAAGATGGACGACGTGGATTCCTCCGTACCGATGGTACCGTGGCGGTTGCGCCTGTATATGAGAATGTAGCCGACTTCAACC
>CAMWGM010000115.1 GCA_947173755.1 uncultured Muribaculaceae bacterium | reverse complement strand
GAAGCATACCGTTGCGCGTCGCTATTCCCATCAGCGAAATGAAGCCGATTATTGCGGGAATATTCATGTTGCCTGACGTGATGACGAGGATTATCACACCTCCGATCAGTGCGAGAGGCATATTGACCATAATGACGAGACTCTGGCTCCACGACCGATACTGGCTGTAAAGAAGCAGGATAATGATCACAAGTGCTATCCCCGACACCAGCATCAACCGGCGTGATGCCGAATCCTCGCTTTCAAACTGACCTCCGTAGGTGATGCGGTAGCCCTCGGGAAGAGTGATTGACTTGGCGACCTTCTCCTGAATCTGCTCGACTGCCCCTCGCAGGTCATGACCTTCGACATTGGCCGAAATTACTATGCGTCGGCTGACATCCTCGCGGTTTATGGTGTTGGGTCCGGTTGTGACCTTGATATCCGCTACTTGCGAGAGAGGCACTTTACCTCGGGGGGTATCGATGGGAAGATTGGCTATCGCCTCGCGCGATTCCCGAGCATCAGGAGCCATTTTCAGACGCAGGTTGTAGGGAAACCCCTTCTCATATACCTGCGACACCACTTCGCCTCCGAGCGCAACTGTTACGAAATCGGCAAATTCGTTGAGCGTGACACCATAAAACGCAAGCATGTCGCGACGCGGACGTATGTCGAGTTGCGGGCGCTCCACCTGCTGTTCGATATTGAGATCGGTGATGCCGGCAACTTCGCCCATCTCCTTTTTGACCATGTTGCCGATACGGTAGAGTGTCGGGAGGTCGTCACCGAAAAGTTTGACGGCTATTTGCGCCTCCGTGCCTGAAAGCATCGCGTCGATTCGGTGTGAAACCGGTTGACCTATCTCGATATTCACACCCGGCAGATGGCTCAGTTTGTGACGGAGATCCTTCAGAAGTTCTTCGCGTGACCGGCCCGAAAGGGTGTATGGAGCCTCGATTTCACTGACGTTCACCCCGAATGAGTGCTCGTCGAGTTCGGCACGTCCTGTCTTGCGCGCCACGGTATGAATCTCCGGCATCGAGAGCAGAATTTTCTCCGCCTCGCGTCCGAGACGGTCGCTTTCTTCGAGCGCAAGTCCCGGAAGTGCGCTGACATTGACGGTGAACGAACCTTCATTGAACGGCGGTAGGAAACTCCGGCCCAACGTAAAGAAGAGCCCGAATGCCACTAGAAAGAGTGCTCCTGTCAGCGAAAGTACTATCTTGGGCCGTGCGAGCGCACTCTTGAGCGAAGTCTCGTAGTGACCTCGCAGCCATACCACAAACTTCGGTTCCCGCGACAGCGATTTCATAGCCTTCTTCGATCCGAGCAGGAAAGAACAGAGAACGGGAGTCACTGTCAGTGCAACGATAGTCGAAGCGACAAGCGATACGATGAAGGCGATTCCGAGCGGACGCAGCAGGCGCCCCTCCATTCCGTCGAGGAAGAAGAGCGGAAGGAATGAAGCCATGATGATGAGCGATGAATTGAAGATCGGCATTCTGACTTCGGCTGACGCGTGGAAGATCACGTCGAGCAGTACCGGTCTTGTCTCGGGATGCTGTCTGCGCAATCGTTTGTGGACGTTTTCGACATCCACGATCGCATCGTCGACCAGCGAGCCTATCGCGATCGCGATGCCGCCGAGACTCATGGTGTTGATGGTGAGTCCGAGCAGATGGAGCACGATGACGGTGACGATTATGCTGAGCGGGAGGGCGACCAGCGAGATGAGGGTGGTGCGCAGGTTCATCAGGAAGAAGAACAGCACCACGATCACGAAGATGGCACCGACGAACAGCGACTCCTGAAGATTGCTGATCGAGCGGTCGATGAAGTCAGCCTGTCGGAAAATATCTGTCGAGATGCTGACATCCGCCGGAAGTGAAGTCTTCACGCTTTTCAGTGCCTCATCAATTTCCTCGGTCAGATGAATAGTGGAAGCCTTCGGCTGTTTGGTGACGGTGAGCAGGACCGCCGGTTTCGTGTCGAGCGATGCCAGTCCGAGGCGGGGTTCTTCGGCTCCGATTTCCACAGTGGCAACGTCGGCGAGTGTCACGAGTCGGCCGGGTTCACTGACCACGACTGCCTTCTTCATGGCATCGATATCTGAAGTTGAGAGAGATGACTTCACAAGATACTCGTTTCCGAATTCATACAATACGCCTCCGGAGACGTTACGGTTCATTCCGTCTATCGCCTCGCGCACCTGATTGAGCGTAACTCCGTGAAGTGTCATTTTCTCGGGACGAAGATTGATGCGCCATTCCTTGACATCTCCTCCGATCACGCTCACCGAAGAGACACCCCGGAGCGAAAGCAGCATCGGCCGGAGAGTGCGGTCGGCAATCGTACGTAGTTCGTTGAGATCGGTGATCGTGTCAGCCGTCAGACCGATTATATACATCTCGCCGAGGATCGACGATTGCGGTCCGAGGGTAGGCTCTCCTACTCCGACCGGAAAAGAGCCGCTCAAAGTAGCAAGTTTCTCCGAGACAGTCTGTCGGGCTGCATATACATCAGTGTCCCAGTCAAACTCTACCTGGACCACCGAAAATCCTGTGTCTGATGACGAACGCACACGACGGACGCCGGTCGAGCCGTTTACGGCGGTTTCTATCGGATAAGTCACGAGTTTCTCCACCTCCTCAGGCGCCATGCCGGGAGCCTCGGTCATGATGGTTACAGTCGGGGCATTAAGATCGGGAAATATATCGACATCGGTCTTCATCAGGACCGTCATACCGTAGATCAGAATGAGTGCAGTGATTATTACTACCGCAATACGGTTGTCGAGCGACGCTTTGATAATCCTGTTAAGCATAAGGCATCTTCAGGATTAATGGTGATGGTGTCCTTCGGGAACGGCACCTTTCGTCTCGGCAAGTCTTACGAACGTCGTTCCGCGGGTTACGATTGAGTCGCCTTCAGCGATTCCGCTGACAATCTCATATCTTCTTCCGTTCCCGCGACCCAGCGTGACGGGGGTCTTGCGGTAGCCATGGTCATCCACTTTCACATAGACGAAGTGCTGACCCATTTGCTCAGTTACGGCTTCGTCAGGCACTGAGATGGCTGATCCATCGGCCGCTCCGTAGAGCCAGACCTCGACTGCATTGCCGGGAGTTATCATATTGCCGGAATTGTTGAAAGTGAAATAGACCGGAACATATCCCGGTGTTGCCGATGCTCCCGCCGCGGATTTGGACATCAGTTTCCCACCTGCGTCCGCGAGGTCAAGAATGCTTCCGTCGGGCAGCGAAATGACTGCGTTGGTGATCTGCGGAAGAAATGATGCTTCTGACGACGGGAGAAGTGCGCGGAGTGTCAGTGACCCTTCCCCGCCGACGATCGCTATCGTCTCGCCCTGTGTTACGATCTGTCCGTCGGTCGCCGCGAGTTCGTTGATCACCCCTCCCTTCGTGGCTTTCACTATTCCTGATGCCGCTGCAGGACTGTAAGCCGCCTTTGCCGCCTCATATGCTGAGAGCGCCTCATAATAATCCTTTCGGGTTACGAGACCATCCTCCAGAAGAGGTTTCACACGGTCAAGTTCACGTTTGGCTGCGTCGAGCGTAGCCTTCGCGGCTGCATTGACATCGCCCCCACTAACACCGGTTGCTGATATCCGTCCGATTGTCTGACCCCCGGCTATCTTCGAGCCTACGCTTATTCCCGCATTGAGTTGCAGCCGGCCCGATGTCGGCGCGGATATCATCGAAACGTCAGATGCCGACGCAGTGACATCGCCTCCGGTTCTTACCACATTGTTAAATGGAGCGACGACCGCTGCCTCGACCCCTACACCGAATCTCTCAGCATCTTCCGGCGAAAGCACGATTTCGTCGGAGTCATGATCGTGATCTCCTTCTTCGGCATCCTCCCCTTCATGTTCATGCTCATGCTCATGTCCGTCATGCATCTCCGATTCCTCGGCCTCAGAATGATGCTCGTGTTCATTATTGTGTCCGCATCCCCATGTCAGGAGTGCGACAATTGAAACTATTGCGGAAGGGAGTAGTCTTTTCATCGGTGGGAAGGTTGAAATTTTCTCTGCAAAAATACTCAAAAAACCTGTGGTGTGCAAATTGTATTTATTACAACAACAGCGGCAACCGCTGCCGGCCTCACCGATAACAGGGGTTTCTTTCCGGCGATCATCACCGATACGATCAACTTCGTTCATGTTCGCAAATTGGTTTTGTTTTCGTTCAGTTTTCTGCAAAGTTACATTCTTTGCTCTGCAACCGGGTTGCAAAAATCCGGCGGGATCGATAAACGGACGTTTTATGCCGGAAATCCGGATAATTCCGCTAACTTTGCGCAAAATTCCGATGATGAACACCAATGAAATTGAAAAGCTACTTTCCCGAAAAGGTATCGCTCCCACGGCCAACAGAATAAGTGTCTTCCGGGAACTCGAGAAATGTTCTCATCCGGTGAGTCTCGCTGATCTGGAAACAATCCTGTATCCCATGGATAAAGCAAGTATTTTTCGGACGCTCGAACTTTTTTCCGGGAAAGACATCCTGCACATGATCGAAGATGGCAGCCGTTCCGTAAAGTATGAACTCTGCCACGGCTCTGAGCACCATTCCGTAGCCGATCAGCACGCCCACTTCTATTGTGAAAAATGTGGAGTCGTGGAGTGTTTACCGGATATAGAGATGCCGAAAATTTCCCTACCGGAAGGTTATGAGATGAAATCAATAAATTTCATGTTGAAGGGAATTTGTCCGCGATGTGCTGAATAAAAATTATAATCATATTCTATAATTTCTTGGTCTTATTGAGTGCCATAACTGTGCAGTCCTTCGAGCAGATAATTGACACCGAAATATGTCATTAATACTGACAGGAAGGCAACGATAAGATAAACGTTCAGATTGCGGTCGCGCGCAAATATGTGCAGACTCTTCTCGTGCAGTGGGAAAGCATAGATAAATAAGGTGATCAGTGCCCACGTCTCTTTCGGATCCCATCCCCAATATCGTCCCCAGGAACGGTCTGCCCAGATCGCACCCACGAATATTCCTGCGGCCAGAAACAAGACGGCCGGATAAAGCAGAAACCTGGATACATCGGTCTTCCCGCGCCCTGCGAGTGCGCAGATGCTGTTTAGTGCAATTATCGCGAAAAGAGCGTAAGCGGTCAGCACCAGCATCACATGGAGTGAAAGCAGTCTCGATGAAAGTACCGGAAGCAGTGGACTGACCGAAGGATTGCGCGAACCGATCATCGCCACGATTAGTGCTGCGCCGCATAGGAGAAGACCTGTCGGCAGTAATGCCGGAAGTCTGAAGCCCGCGGTGGTCGCAACCGTCACACCGAGCCATGCTATGATAAGCATGGTCTCAAACCCGGTAGACAGCGGAACATGTCCTCCCGCGATCCATCGGAGAATAATAATCAGTGTCAGATAAGCGAACACTGCACACCCGGCCGCGTAGGCTGTTTTTCGCCGGCGAAATATTCCTGCCATCCCCGCGCAGAAGGCTACCGCCGCTGCCGCCAGAGGGTAGAAGATATCGTTATATATCATCTCCGACCGCAAGGTGAAATCCGAGGGCAGTCCGTTTCCTCCCGAGAGGCGCTGGGCCATCCGTAATTCTTTCAATTCTCTGTTTGCATCCCTGAAATGACCCGATGCAATCGATCCGGCTATATCTCCTCGTAGACGTATGAACTCAAAGTCGCTGCTCCCCACTA
>CAMWGM010000114.1 GCA_947173755.1 uncultured Muribaculaceae bacterium | reverse complement strand
TTTCTGCGGTGTGGAACATTGAAAAACCGTCATGGTGTCGTGTCGTGAAGCAAATATACTTTGCCCCGGCATCTTTAATAGCTGCCACCCACTCGGCCGCATTGAAATCGGCAGGGAAGAAACCTTTAGCCGCTTTCTTGTATTCATCAGCCTTCGGTCCGTAGTTGAGATACCATTCTCCCTGAGCGAACATACTGTAGATGCCCCAGTGAATAAAGATCCCGAACCGATCGTTTGAAAAATCCTGCTGTGATTTCCTTACTTCAGGAGTGGGGATATATGTAGGAGTCGTCTCGCCGCAGACCGTGACAGAACCGAAACCGGTCATCACCATCAGAGCGGCAAGAGCGATATGTTTCAGACGACGTTTCATCATGATATCTTCGGTTTATTTCTTTCCGCAAATATAGCGATTTTCTCCGCTGTAACTCAATATTCTTCCCGACTTTTCACGTTGATAGGAATTTTGCAGTTAAAAAATGAGTGTCGAGACCTGTCAATCGTCTCGACACTCAACATTTAAGTCAAAAATCTGGATTTTCAGCGGATTAATATTTTCCGTGTTTCCGTGTCCGATTTCCACACGTAAAGACCCGGAGGAATTCCCCTGAAATCATTCATTTTGACATCCTTCCTTATGATCATTCCGTTAAGCGAATACAGACTTCCGGTGCTTTCAGATGCTATTACAACCGGCTTTTCCAATCCGCTTTCCTGATCCCTTTCGGGAAAGATCGGTAGCGAAGGAAACCAGTAATTCATGATCATTTCATAATCACGCATCTTTTCTCCTTGAGGAGAATACCTTCGGGTGACGTAGGTAGGTGTGCCGAACTCGTGATATAGCGCCATGTATATTTCGTCGCTCACCGGATCCACTCCTAAAGCGCACCCGTAAAGTTTCCAATCGCCTTCCTCTTTTTCGAGGTCGATGAATAGAGACTGTTGTCGGGTGTCGCAATCAAATTTGTAGATTTTAGTTCCCGAAAACCATCTGTTCGGTCCCCCTTTCCAGTAAAGACAGTTTTGAACGGATGAAGCCACGAAAGCATCAGGTGTCCATGCATACCATGAATTGGAGGGTGGATACATCCCTTCCGGTGTCTCGATAATTTCGTAACTGAGGTTCGTCGGATCGACTCTGACAATACAATTGAGAAAACTGCCTGTACCTTGGACGTTCTTTGCGACCGAAATCCATAGATTACCATCTTTCGATTTCACTACTGACCCGATTCCGGCTCCCTCCTGAACGAAATCCATGGATAATACTTTTTCAACCTTGTCTGTCTCGGGATCAACTATAAGGAGGCCATACTGCTGGTGGGCGACAAAGATTTTCCCGGCTGCCGAGACCATTGTCCCCGACTGCCCGTGATAAAGGGATCCTGTCGGGTCAGTGTTCGGTTTGTCGCCATCACCTCCGGCGTTGGGGTTTGAGGAACCTTCAACCTGTCCTGTTACGGTATAGGTGTCCAGATCCAGAATCCACACGCCGTTACTCGACGAGATATAACCTTTGTGTTCATCTACTCCGATAAAACCTCTGCCGTCGCATTGGGCTCCCGACGGATCAATATCGGGCTGCTGATGCAGAATTTTCATGGTTTTCGCATCACATACTGTTATCCTTCCGCCTGTGACGGAAGCACCCGGATCTTTCTCCTGTTTGGCGATCAGATAGAGACGCCCTTTCCACAGAGCGCCATATTGATTGGTGCATCCGAGTTCCATACCGGGATTTTCTGCCTGAATGATACGGTATTTCCAGAAATTTCCTTCCGGATCGTCAGGCACAAGAAAATTCACGGTGGAGTTCTGATGGCCATACCAGTCCTCGTTGACCCAAAGGATTCCTCGGGTATAATCTGCCTCCTGTGCGGTGATGGCTGATGCCACCACCGACAGGATTGCAGACAGGATGATTCCTTTCAGGTTCATTTATTAATGATTACTTTTGAACTGAAATTGGAATCTGAACACAGGATGTAGACACCTCTGTGACCGTTGAAGTCGTAGATGAAGCGGTCGCTGTCAACGCTGAACGAGTTAACTCGGCGTCCGGTGAGATCGTAGACAATAAAATTCTGCCCACTGAAGCCGTCCAGAATAACGCGGCGACCGTCGCATCTCATAGATTCGGAGGAAGAGCCGATCTCGCTGATTCCTGACACAATGTCACTCACCTTGATATTGACGCTCTTGCTTATTGTGCGACCGTTGGATTCTGCAGCAAGGGTGAATGTATGGGTGCCGGCCGAGACGGGGACAATCTTCAGCTCGTAGCCGGCGAGAGAGACTTCTGCAACAGGTTCATCTTTTTCCTCACCGTCCATAGTCTCCGGTTTATCCATGAGAGAAATCCGGATGTTCCGGTCGATGTTGTCCTGGTCGGTCACCAGGTCAGTCAGATCAATGATGGTTTCACCATCCGAGACATCGGTATCGATATCCTCGATGTCAATCACCGCATCATACTTGTCGGGGAAGATCGCAAACGACTGGAACCAATAGTAAGGACGTAGGGCGATCGTGCGGGTTATCTCTCCGGTTTCGGGATTGATGAAGTGCGTCCAGTTGTAACGGTAATGTCCCGATGCCGAATCCTCGGTGGTCATGACTATGAGTTCGCCCGTACGGTCGTCGAAGCGTAGAGTGCCGTAGGTTTTCTGCTTGACGCGGGCATTCGAACCGACGAGATCGGCGGCCTCCATGTCAAACACGACCTTGATCTCTTCGGCCGGAGTGCCGACTTCCCACTGATAGTATTTATCCTTTGAAGAGCCTCCTGCAATGCCTCCTCCAGTCGAGAACCATATGCAGTTGGTCTTGGAGCTTCCGACGAAAGGTGTATTTCTCCATGCGCCCCATGAGCAGACGGGATAAGCCATTCCCTCCGGTAAAGTGATGCTCTTTTCCTCGTCGATTTCGAGAGTTTCAGGATCGATACAGGTGAATACTCCTCGGCCTTCAGCCACGGATGCCAGCCATACATTTCCGTCGGCAGTCTGAGTTATGCCCTGAACGGAACTCAATGCAAACGACTTGACCAACTGATCGGTTTCGGGATCTATTACAAAGGCACCTGTCGACTGTTTGATGAGGAAGACGTATTTACCGGCGTGAACCATGTCGCCGATTTGTCCGGAATACAAATCTGCTCCTGTTGATGAGTCTTCATCAGAGAGCTTTATCTTCCCTGTGATTTTGATCTCATTCAAATCGACGATATACACGCCGTTTGATGTTCCTACATACACTTTTTCGGGGGTTGCTCCCACCACGGCGCGGCCGTCTGCGCTTTTGGTTTCATCGCCGAAAGCGAGATCGTCGATCGACCCGATCCGTTTGAGTGTTCCGGCATCAGCCACAACGACTCTGCCTCCGCCGGGAAGCGGATCGCCTCCGTCGGCCGACTGCTTGGAGACAGCGATCAATCGGTCTGCCCAGATAGTGGCATATTGAGATGTACACCCGAATGACATACCTGGATTTTCACGTTCATACACCTGATACATCACGGTACCGTCGGGGGTAAGATAGTTCATGCCTCCGTTGGTATGACCGAACCATTCTTCATTCAGGAGGAGAGTTCCGTCTGTATAGCCGTTCTCAAGCGGTGTCCGGTCAGGATCAACAACTTTCACCGTATATGTTTTGGTGACATTACCGCCGTCCGTAGATTTAAGGGTCAGCGTGCATTCGCCGATACGGTGTGCACTCAGTTCCTGGAACTGGATGCGTGTGTTATTCTCGTCCCAGTAATTCACCTTATACATTGTCGCGATATAGTCCTCGCGCGATGTGCCATTGCCGGTGAGTTCTACTTCGAAATCAGGAATATCGGCGTTCTCCGGAACAGGCTTGGCGATAATGCCTATCATCTGTTTGGGATTTAACTCGATCACATCTCCTTCGACATCGTTGATCACGAAGTCAGTAACGGGGTTGACAAGCTCTGAGGTTACTACGAATGAGGCCGATATCTCGCTGTTCCATGTCGAAGAGGCGGTGATCGTTGCGGTTCCGGCAGTTTTTGTCGTCCTGAAACCTGCGGAATTGGCAGTCGCGACTTTAGTATCGCTCGAACTGTAGGTTATTCCGGTGTAGGTGGCGTTATCGGGAACTATGGTAAGTTCATTCTCGATCGACGTGTTGAGAGGCGATGTGACCGAAGATTTCTGGAATGCTAAACTCTCGATCGGAATCTCGGGAGGCAGAAGAGTGAAGTGGCACGTGTTGCTGAATGAGTATGAGGCTCCCTTTCCTGTCCTTACGCGCACGTGGATGTAAAGATCTCCTGCTTTCGACCCGGTATACGTCAATTTTCCGAAAGTGGAAGCCGCGGTTGCGATAGACTTGACAATGTCGTTCGAGTCGCTCGTAGTGAGGGTGTTGTCATCCTCAGTGTTGCGATACCATGAATAGTTGATTGCATCATATTCAGCGGCTCGCTGAACGAAGACCGGGATGAAGTTGTCAGCGTCAGACAATGAGAAAGTCATTTCATCAGGCACCACGGCACAAACTTCGGAAACAGCGGGAAGATAAAGGAAATATTCCGGTGTTGTGTCTTCAGAGCATGAAAGCATCACCCAGTCTTCGAACTCGGTGAGTTTCCATTCGCCGGCAAGCGATGTGTCGTCACCGGAAGTATTGAACGCTCCGTCACCGTCGGCATCGATGCTCATTTCGTTTCCTTCCACCTTGAAAGCCGGGTCGGAAGAAAGAAGAGTGAGTATTTCCGATGCGGATGGCAGGGTAGCGCCGAATCGTAACTTCAATACTACGTTGTCAATTTTAGCAGGATTACCGAATTTGATGAGAAGCGGTAATGTGTTGTCGCCGTTACCGATTTCGCGCACACACTTCGACGTATTGATCACGTTGGAAGTTGCCCGGGCCGGAACATAGACGATCGAGCCTCCGCAAGGTGCGATCCCTTCCCCCATTCCACCCACCATAGGGCTTTCAAACTGAGTGAAACTCCACCCGTCGACAGATCCGTCAGACAAAGTGCGACCAGTTAATCCGGATCCTGAATAAATCCATTCCTGCGACGGTTGATTGGCACACCAGTAACTCCAGTATCCCTCATACCAGGCTGAAAGCCATTTAGGCTCATACATGGAATTGCCGGTTTTTGACTCCGTCGCCTCGTCAAGATCCCAGCAGTCGTAGTCGTAGGCGGGGTAGCCGTAAGTAGCCGCATCAAAAGGATGTTGGATGACGTGGGTACCTGCGACGGCGCTGTCGATGGCCTTCTGAGCAATTGCGGGTGCGTTTTCACCGGGAGCCCCGGTCTGTCCCATCAGTGAGTTGACATTGAAATAATCGAAATTGATGAATTCAAATGTCTTTGCCTTCTCGAAATTGAAGAGGATGTGTTTCAGCACCTCCTGGTTAAGGGCGTAACCTACTCCGCAGAGTGTGCTTCCCATATTTCCTGTAAACTGGGTGAGCATGGAGAGTCTTGATGAATTGCCGCAGATGGCTTTCATCATGGTTTCACCGGTGGGATTTTCACCTTCTTCCCAACGGTAGCCCCATACGTAGGCATTGTCGCCGTAGGTTTCGCCGTTGAACTGGATGACCAGCGCGGCTCTGTTTGGACCTGTTCCGGTCCAATGCTTGATCAGGTCGAAGTCAATCGGATGCGCCGACGCTGTGATGGCCGACACTCCGATAACCAGAGAGAAAAACTTTGTT
>CAMWGM010000113.1 GCA_947173755.1 uncultured Muribaculaceae bacterium | reverse complement strand
GGGGAAAGACCGTAATCAGCCACTGCCCTCTCCGCCTTATAAGCCGCCGAGGCATGCAGGAAAATATGAATGCATGAAGGATTGTCACGGAGGACATAGTCGGAGCAGCGTCCGACGATCACACACGAACCTTCGCGGGCGAGACGGCGGATCACGCGGCTCTGGGCCACAAAAAGAGCATCTTTCCTGGAGAGGGATCTTTCGACAGGCACGGTATAATCGTGAGTGATCATCTCGTAGAGGAGCGAGTGAGGGAGCCGCTGGTCATATTCCCTCACGATCTGTTCGCTAAGACCCGATTCTTTCGCCACCATCTCCATCATCGCGTTGTCATAGAACGGGATGTCCATCTGCCGTGCGATCATCTCGCCGATTTCGTGGCCTCCGCTTCCATATTCGCGCCCGATCGTGATCACGACATGCTGTCCGGCATGATCTTTCTCCGATTCTGACATCACCGGGGCGTGATCTCCGGAAGGTGCTTCCTCCCACCGCTCGATAAACCTCAGTCGCGGCCGTATGAACCGCACCAGCGGACCGGTGAGGACCGCGACTATCACCGTACCTTCACGCACTCCGTCAATTCTTCCTGCAAAGATCCATGAGCAGCCAACGGCAATGACAAGAAGCGAGACATCAAACATGATTTTGAGCGTACCGAATTCCTTTCTGAGTTTCTTTGATGCAATCTGAAGCACATATTCGCCGGAATTCATCGCGACATCGGCAACCACTTCCAGAGAAATACCTGTTGCCATTATGCAACAGCCCGCAACACATGAAAGAAGCCGAAGATAATAAGCATCGGGGTTCCATCGGGAGAGCATGGCCATGGTGACATCGATGAATACTCCGAAAAGCAACGTGACGGGAATCTGCATCAGGAGTTCGACCTTATTCTCTTTCATGCCCCTCACTCCGAGCATCAGACACTGCGCCGTGATGAGGATGACGTTGAGAATAATGATATATGTTCCCATCGAAAGCACAGTGTGGAGACTCCAGACATAAGGCACACTGGAGATCGGAGATGTCCCGAGGAGCGAACGCGTGACAAGACTGACTCCGAACGACATGATGAACAGAGCGACGAAGAAGACTGCATAACGCCTGATCTTCTCCTGACGGCTACGCACAGAAATTTCCATTTTTAATTTTTACCTTAGAATTCGAATGCAAAGTTACGAAGAAAATCCTTAACGTCGGGAGGGGACGCACGAGAAGTTGTTGCAACGATTGTAACATTTTCGATTTGCCGGGGTTTCAGACGAACAAATCGGATGACAACGGCGTTTGACAGTTGAAATTAACGATTTCACCCTCTTTTCAACTACATTATTTATAAAACGTCTTTATCTTCCTCTCTTATGAAAAAGATACTTTCTCTTCTTCCTGCTCTCTTCGCAATGTTCATCATGTCATCATGCTCTGACGACGATAACGCCGGTCTTCCCGAAGTTCAGATTTCTCTCGAATACTCAGGGGCTGCCGATGAAAACGGCATCATAATCGTCGAGCAGGGTCAGGATATCACTATCGACGGTCTCTACGTAACTCCGGCCGAAGGCGCCAAGAACGCAACCCTCGGAACCACTACATATTATCTGGATTATCAACCGGTGGTGACAATTTCGCTTGCTCCTTATGCAACCGTTATCCCTACATCACACCTTTCCTTAGGACGTCACACACTTCAGGTCCGCACGACCATCTACCAGGTGGACAAGGAAATGGCCTGGGGTGTATTCGGATATGAGATTGATGTCGTGGCTCCGTCGCTCGACAATCCCGAGCCCGACGGCGGAACACTCACTCCTAACGCCAGAATAACTACAGCTGAATAAAACGGTAGGGACAACACCTACTCAAGCGAGAATGTACGGCGGATGGCCCTTCGGATTTCCGAGGCTGTCTCGCCGTTTTCTTTCAGGATCTCGAGTATGGCCCGGACGTAGGCATCTTTGTCGTCATGACGGAGTCCGCATGCCCGCGCGACATGGCTCTCGGAGAGAATGGATTTACGGTTGTAGACACGGAGAATCGAGGCGTAATCTCCCTCGCTGACATATCGCTCGAAATCGTTGCAGAGCGTTTCATACATTCCGCGCGGATTGAGTGTCTCGGCCAGCGAGTCGATATGCTCAACAAGAGAATTGATCGTGGCGAAACGTCCGTCGATGCGATGCTCGACGAGGCGTTTCATGCGGTGACGGGTGTGCTGGAGTGCCTGCTGACGGAGGTCGGCCTGAAAAAGTCGGATCACGGTCCGGCTCACCTTAGAGAAAGCGGCCCCGGGATTGCGTCCGAAATGCGATGCGACCGCACGTATCACATCCTCGACCATGAAGATGTTTTCGATCTCGGCCACGTCGGGCACCATGACATTCTTTTTTCGAAGATACTCCACCTCTCCCTCATCGCGACGATCGCGATCGACTATGCCGGTGGCGGCCAGATTGTGGAATGAACGGAGGGAATTGAAAGTGCGCGTCGATTCGATCACGCGGTCGCAGCCGCCGAGCGAACTGACTGTGAAGTCGTCGAAGATCAGGGGATAAAGTTTAGCATCGAGCGAGTGTATACCGTCCCCCTCGATGAAGAGCACAGGTTTTCTGGCTCCGAGGATGGCCATGTAAGCCTCCTCGCTAAGGCCTTCTGGGGTCGGAAGAAGTTCGTAGTCCCATTCCGATGTTACAGGATTACAGTCTTTCACCCAGATAGTTGCTGAATTGGCCCTGGAGGTGGCGAACTGAAGGTCGTGAGTGGTGTAGACGAATGTACAGTCGCGGCGCGACTGCTCGATCTTATCCCATAGCGCACGCGTGGTGGAGGGATGAAGGAACATCGAGGGGGAATCGACGAAGATCACCGAATTCTTCGGAGCCAGAGAAGTTGCTCCGAGGTAGTAGAGCACTGCTTTCTCGCCATCCGATAGTTTGGTCGGACTGTAGTTCTCCGAAGCCTCATCATCCTGCCCCGCAGGACGGCTGAAGAGCAGACGTCCGCCTTCGATAAGGACACGGTTTCCGGGGAATACCGATCTCCATCGCCGCAGGGTACGGTCGAGATTGGTGGGCAACCTCCGTGAAGCGGGTTTGGAATCGTCGGCATATTTAGTGTCGAGCAGCCGGAGCATCTCCTCTCCGAGCAGCAGAGCCACCATGCGGTCGAACTCCCCTTTCAAGTCGTGGCGCAGAAGCGGCATACGGCTGACAGCGCGATGATAGGTGGCATCGATCGACGTGGGACACGGATCCTCGCGGTCAGTGGCATAAAGAGCCTTAAGAGCCGAGATGCGGAACGCTCTTACCCCGAGGCTCTCGGCCATCTTCATGGCGAAACGTGTTTTGCCTGCGCCGTTTGCACCGATGATCACAATCTGGTGGTTGCGGTCGAGATCGATCTCGAGCGGATCGCCGCCGATGCGTCTGGGGAGAGTGAGTATCATGGCTAAGGTTTTAAGGATGGAGATTCTGATAGAACTGCCAGATGGCAATTCCGGCCGAAACGCTGACGTTGAGGGAATGCTTGGTGCCGCTCTGCGGGATCTCGAGACAGATGTCGCACTGGTCGACCACATCCTGGCTGACACCTTTCACCTCATGGCCGAGCACGAGGGCATAGCGTCGCCCTTCCTGAGCATGAAAATCCTGTAGCATTATGCTCCCCTTGACCTGCTCGAGACAGCAAAGGGTGTAACCGTCACCCTGTAGGCGCTGCAGAGCCGTAAGCGTCTCCGACTCATACTCCCACGACACTGATTCCTCAGCACCGAGGGCAGTCTTGTGGATTTCGGCGGAAGGGGGTGTCTGACTAATTCCGCAAAGCACGATGCGCTCCACCGCAAAGGCGTCGCATGTGCGGAAGATCGCACCAATGTTATTAAGCGACCTCACGTTGTCGAGCACGACGGTGAGATGCATTTTTTTCTGGCGACGATATTGCTCCACATTGACGCGGGCAAGATCCCAGATAGTTTTTTTTTCCATCGTCCGTTTCTTTCTATCGCAAAGTTACAAAAGGGTTGCCATTATCCCAAATTTTTCATTAACTTTGCACTTTCTATCCCAACACCAGTTTATGTCACGCTCCATCCGGCTTATCGCCCTCATCATTCTGGCTTTAGCGCCAACAGTATGCTCCTCCCAGACTCTGGCGAAAGAAAAATCACTCGGCGTCACTGCCGGCTATGCCTCGCAGAACCGCTCGGGTATGGCGGGACTTGCGTTTGAGTATGCTTTCTCGCGGCATGTGGTCATAGCCCCATCGGTAGATATCATCTTCGCTCATTACGGACGCTCGGCCGGACTGTTCAATCTTGATCTGAAAGTGCCTCTGGCTTTCTCATCGCCGAAGAATCTGGAATTCTATCCCTTGGCCGGAGTCAATATGAACTCATGGCAATATAAGAACGACGGTAACAAGGAAACCTCCAACCGTCTCGGGTTCAATCTCGGAGCCGGTCTTCAGTGGCGTATCTCGGGATCATTAAAGATTTATCTCCAGGCTCGCCACACATTCGTGAGATCCACGGCAAATACCACGATCGAGGCAGGGATTTCCCGTGTGTTCTGAAACCGGCGCATCCGCGACAAGACAAATCTCAAAAACTTACCTCCCCGACATTGGGCGATAGCCGCTATGCCGGGGAGGTAATATTTAAAAAAATCCGTGGTGATGTCTGGGAATTTTATTTCTTTTTGCGGTTGCCGTAGCGGCTCATGAACTTATCGACGCGACCTGCGGTGTCGACGAGTTTCTGCTTGCCGGTGAAGAAGGGGTGAGAAGAGGAGGTGATTTCAAGTTTCACCAGAGGATAGGTCACACCATCAACTTCGATGGTTTCCTTTGAGGCAACAGTGGAGCGGGTGATGAAGATTTCGTCGTTTGACATGTCTTTGAACACCACTTCACGATAGTTAGAAGGATGGAGATCTGCTTTCATTGTGTTGAGTGTCAGGGTCTGAGTGTTGGGTTTACATTGAAATGTGCGTTGGTAAGACGCCGGGTTCGACCGGAAAGACCGACCCCGTATTTCGTAATGGCGCTGCAAAAGTACAACTTTTTTTTCACACTGCCCAATTTTTCGGCATCTTTTTTAATAATGCGTAGACCATAAACGGCTAGCGGGAAGTGATGGGAGAAAAATTTGGCGAGGGGGATTTTTTTTATTACCTTTGCGGTCAAGCCATGCGGATATCCGCAGACCGACCTTTCGACACGTTTCTATCGGAAATCAAATCTATAATACCATATATTTTTTTACAATGGGACTTTTTGAAAAACTTACCGCCAACGCACGCGCTTCACGCCAGCGCATCGTGCTTCCTGAAGGCACCGAACCCCGCACGCTGAAAGCAGCCGACCGTATCATCGCCGACGAAATCGCCGACATCATCCTCATCGGCAACCGTGACGAAATTCTCGCTCTGGCCAAAGAACTCGATCTGAAGAATATCGAGCGCGCCACTATAGTCGATCCCGCCGACGAGAAGGTGATCGACAAATATGCTCCCCTCTTCTTCGAACTCCGCAAGAGCAAAGGCATCTCGATGGAAGATGCACGCAAGACTACGGCCAATCCTCTCTATCTCGGTTGCCTCATGGTGAAGGCCGGCGACGCTGACGGTCAGGTTGCAGGTGCCCGCAACACGACAGGCAATGTGCTCCGCGCCGCTTTCCAGGTGATCAAGACCAAGCCCGGCATCTC
>CAMWGM010000112.1 GCA_947173755.1 uncultured Muribaculaceae bacterium | reverse complement strand
TCGATGGACTGGGCCCCTACCCTGCTCAACAATGATTCGCGGACATCAAAGTCACGACCCGGTTTCGGAGTCTGTTGGGCACTTAATTTCTAACCTTCATCCTCAAAGACCTTACCCATCTGATGAGACACAGCATATTTTCACTCCTTGCCTTCGCCGTCACCGCCCTGTCGGCTTCCGGCGCCCCTTCAATACTGGATCTTAAGCACTCACTCACCGACGACCACATTATAGCCCCCGAAAGTTTCGAGACCAGGACACAGCAACTCGAAGAAAACTTCTATCTGAAGAATTTCGTGGTCCCCGGACTCGACACCGGCAATCCTGCCATCGCCTCACCCGCGGTCTATGAAGAGCGTCTTAAGAAACTCCCGACGCAGATCGAGTTGCCTTACAACAGTGTCGTCGGCAACTATATAAATATGTATCTCAACAAGCGGCGCGGTCTCGTGGCCGACATGCTCGCGCTCCACAATTATTACGGCCGGTTCTTCGAGGAGGAACTACTCAAGGAGGGAATGCCTCTCGAACTCGAGTATCTTCCTGTGATCGAAAGTGCCATCAACCCTAACGCCGTCTCACGCGCCGGAGCCGTAGGCCTCTGGCAGTTTATGCCCGCCACGGCCAAAGGCCTCGGGATGGAGATCAACTCTCTGGTCGACGAACGTCGCGACCCTCGCATCTCGTCGCGCAACGCGGCACGCTATCTTAAGCAACTTTACGAAATCTATAAGGACTGGTCGCTCGCCATTGCGGCCTACAATTGCGGTCCGGGCAATGTCAACAAGGCGCTGCGCCGTGCCGGTGCCGAAAACGACGGGACAGGTGCCAAGAAAGATTTCTGGCAGATTTATGAATATCTCCCCGCAGAAACGCGAGGCTACGTGCCCGCTTTCATTGCCGCCAATTATGTGATGAACTATTACCCCCACCACGGAATCACTCCGACTGTCGTGAAGCGTCAACTCACCACCGACACCGTGATGGTGAACAAATATGTCCATTTCAATCAGATCGCATCGGTGCTCAATCTTCCGATCGAGGAGATCCGCATGCTCAACCCCCAGTATCGCGCAGATGTCATCCCGGGCGACTACCATCCGTATGCACTCACTCTCCCCACGCAGCAGTGCCTCAGTTACATCATGAGCGAGAAGAACATTCTCGACTACGACCGCGAACTCTATGCCCGCCGCTCCTATGTTGAGCCGGGCGACAATCGAGCACCCTCTGTCGCATATGACGCAAACGGAAACGTAAATCTCTCGCTCGCCTCAGGTCAGTCCCAGAATGCCGATGCCAATCAGGCGCTTGCTACGACACAGGCCTCCGACAAGGTCGTGCGTGTTACCCATACCGTAAGCCGAGGCGAAAATCTGCGCGACATCGCCCGTCAGTATGGAGTTTCGGCGACAGATATCAAACGCTGGAACTCTCTACGTGCCGGCAAGGTCAAGGAGGGTGATCAGTTGGTGATCGAAAAAATCGAGCACACCACTCCCGATGAAGTCCGTATCGTCTCAGCGCCCACTGTCGCCGCGGTTGTCGACAATAATTCGACCAGCGGAACCGAACCGAATCAGACAGTCACACCTGCGCCTAAACAGTCGACTTCCAAAAACCGGGAGCAGCCCAAGCCTGCCACCAATACACAGCGAACCACAGCCGCAAAGACCACGATCCATAACATCAAGCAGGGAGACACCCTTGCTTCGATTGCACGTAAATACGGCACTACTGTCGAGGCGATCCAGACTGCCAACGGCATGAAGAAGACCAACACCGCCATCCGTGCCGGCGAAACACTTAAGATTCCTGCGAAAGGAGGTTCGGTCAGTTCTTCGCCTAAAAAGTCTTCAGGCTCGACTGCCAAGAAAGGTGCGAAACGCCGTCGCTAAGCACTGTTGAACAAAAATTATTAACGGGTACCGGTCAGACCGAAACCGTTTTCATTATCCGTCATTTGTCTGCGACTACCACAAGTCTCGCACCCGACAGATAGCGGCCGGCCACGTCGGCGAGCACTTCGGCCGAAAGATTTCGTGCCAATGTCTGTTGACTGTCAAAATAATCCCGACCGATATCTGCCGTTATGCAGGTCTGAAGATAATCCATGCGGCTGAAAGGAGTGTCAAGTGTCGAGGCAAGCGAACTGAGAACATATCGGCGCAGCCGGGTCAGTTCCTCTCCGGTATATGACGATGCATCGGCAAGTCGGCCGAGTTGTCGCTCACACTCTTCTATTACTTCGTCGGGACTCTTCGTCTGGCATCCTATCGTTGCAAATCCCCTCCCGGGATAACCGATAAGGGATGCATTTATTCCGTATGTCAGGCCCATTTCTTCCCTTACTGTCGACATCAGTCGGCTCCCGAATCCTCCTCCCAAGGCTATTACAGCAAAACGCAACGCAACATAGTCGGGATGCTGACGTCCGATGGTGGGAACTGCTATCCTTACTGATGCCTGCACAGCGTCACCGATCTTCACCCGTTCGGTTGTTGACTCATACTGTTCACGCAGACCGAGAGAGGCGAAATCATATGCCGGTGCCGAAGGCTTGATTGCCCCGATTTTTGCCGCTATCCTTTCAAGAGATTGCGCGTCCAGATGACCGGCAATGCAGCAGTGCATCTGCTCTGGTACGATACGGCTATAATGGAAATCTCTTAACATTCCAGGTGTCACAGCATCAATCAGCTCGACGGAAGGAGCCGTTGCAAGCGGCGTGCCGGGTTGAAACATCAGCGCATTCATAGCATTGAGCGAGGCTTCGCTCACCTGCCGCGACTGCATTTCTATCACACCTCTCATCTGCTGTTTTCTGCTTTCTACAGCATCAGCGGGGAAGACCGCTTCGGTAAGCATCTCGATCGCCGTGTCGACAATCGACTCCATTTTTTCCGAAAGACTGAAGAAATTCAGCACTGAATGATGAGTCGCCATAGATGGACCCCACCACGCTCCCTCGAAATCAAGACTGTCGGCTATCTGCTCACCGCTGTGTGAGACGGTTCCCTCAGCGAGGAGCATATTGGCAAGCACAGCACCCTTCGGCGAAGGACTTTCGGCATTTCCTCCGGGAATGATAAGAGACAGACGGCAGACGTCGCTCTCGTCAGAAAGTATCGTGTGGAGACGCACCCCGTTGGGGAGCGTCAGTGTATTATATTCCGGTTGTGAGAGATGGCCTATCTCTCTGATTTCAGGTATCTGCATATTCATTCAAGCGGTAAGCGTGACAGGACCGCGGCCCTTGCATCTGCATTCGTTGTCTCCGGTTCCTGTTGTGCCGGAGCAGGCACGGCGGCTTTTGGTTTAGCCGGAGCAGGAACCGGTTTAGCAGTTGGTGTGGTTGTAGACGAAGACGTTGACTTGGGAGCCCTCTGATTTTTCGACGTTGTTTTTTTCTCCGTGCGCTTGCGCTGACCCTTGCGGGGCTTTGCCGAGGGTGTACCGTAAATATCGTCACCGTAATTGTCCAGTCTTACGGGAGTGGTTTCTGTCTTGACCGGCTTGGACTTTTCTTCCTGTTTCGGCGCGGGTGCAGACGAGCCGGACGATGAAATCATTTTGTGAAACGCCTCTACCTGACCGGAACGACGGTAAGTATCGGCAAAATATCCCCCCTCGATGTCATCCACCACTACTCCTCGCCGCGTCGACGAATGGATCATTTTTCCGTCTCCGAGAAACATCCCCACATGACTGATGCGCGCATTGTCTTTCCCGGTCGCGAAGAACACGAGATCGCCCGGCACAAGCCTCTCCTTGGGAATTGATCGGCAGTAATCCGCCTGTTCGCGCGACACGCGGGGAAGTTTTATGCCGAGCGCGCGCTGAAACACCTGCACCATCAGTCCGGAGCAGTCCACACCGTCGCGATCATTTCCGGCATACTTATATGGGACTCCGAGCCACATTTTAGCTTCGCTGAGCAACCGTTGGGTAGCGGCATCCTCCGATTGCGGATAAACGTAGATGACCTCTTTGTATTTAGGCTTGTATCTTTTTACCGTCTGACGATTTGAATGACACCCCGTCAGAGCGACTGAAGTCATCACGGCCAGGATAGTCAGAAGGAATGATTTTGCAATTTTCATCATGATTTTACAAAATTACACAAAAATATGTCATTTTCCACACCCTTTAACAGATTTTCTGACATAAGCCGTTTTTAGAAACTCCCGGTTTAAAAAGAATTAAAACTCAGGGGTTAAATGTAACATTCAGGCATTTTTTCCGTCATATATTCACACAGGTCAATTATAATTCACCACAATCATTATGAAATTCAATTCAACGAAAAAAATTATGCTTTTAGCGGCCGGTATCTCCATCGCTACTACAGCTGTTACCGTGACCGCACTTTCTTCATTCTCCTCCCGCCATCATTTCGCCGATGTGACGACTACGCAACCTGCATTTGATGACGGATTCCTCACCCCGACGACGGCAGCCAACGTCGCCGCCGTCGGTTCCATTGATTTTACAACAGCGGCCGAGTCGACAATCAACGGTGTCGTCTCCATCAAAAGTTATGCTACCCCTCAGGCGAGGCAAGGAATGCCCGGCATGTTCGGTTCGGATCCGTTTTTTGAATATTTCTTCGGTTCTCCCCGTCAGCAGCAGCCGCGCGAGCAACAGCAGCCGCGCGAGCAGCAGCTCGGTCTCGGCTCGGGTGTCATAATCAGCGAGGACGGCTATGTCGTCACCAACAATCATGTCATCGAGAATGCAGAGCGTCTCGAAGTCACTCTCAACGACAACCGTAATTACGAGGCCACCGTGGTCGGCACCGATCCCATGACCGACATCGCTCTCCTGAAGATCGACGCCAATTCTCTCCCCGTTATCCCGATGGGCGACAGCGAGTCGCTCAAGATCGGCGAATGGGTTCTTGCTGTCGGCAATCCCTTCGGTTTCACTTCAACCGTCACCGCAGGAATAGTATCGGCAAAGGCTCGTTCCATTGGATCGTCAACCCACTCCAAGCGCATGGGTATCGAGAGTTACATTCAGACTGACGCCGCCGTCAATCCCGGCAATTCCGGAGGTGCACTCGTCAATCTTGCCGGTCAACTCATAGGTGTCAACACCGCCATCTATTCGCAGACCGGCAACTATGCCGGCTACTCGTTTGCCATTCCCACATCAATCGTACGCAAGATTGTCACCGATCTCCGCCAGTATGGCACCGTACAGCGCGCCGTGCTCGGAGTTTCAATCGTCGACCTCACTCCCGAACTTGCCAAGGAAAAGGAGATCAAATCTGTAACCCAGGGTGTATATGTCCACGAAGTTCAGGACAAATCCTCAGCCTCGGCTGCCGGCATCCAGTCCGGCGACATCCTCACCTCGATCGACGGTGTCAGTCTCAACAACATGGCTCAACTTCAGGAGCAACTCGCCAAGCATCGTCCCGGCGACTCCATAACCCTCGGATATATCCGTTGCGACAAACCGTCGACCGTGACCGTCAAACTCCTCAACTCCCAGGGTTCGACCTCGGTGACACGTCCGACCGATTTCTCTTCTCTCGGCGCTGAACTCCGCAAAGCCGAAGAGTCTACCCTCAAGAAACTCAATATCCGCTCCGGAGTCGAGGTTGTCGGTCTCTCCGACGGTGTTTTCCGTGAAAGCGGCATTAAGAAAGGCTTCATCATCACCCGCATCAACGATATCCGTGTTTCTTCACCCTCCGATGTCGAGAAGATTTACAA
>CAMWGM010000111.1 GCA_947173755.1 uncultured Muribaculaceae bacterium | reverse complement strand
CCCTTCAAATTGTAACGAGAAACCATCGACAATATTATATAAAGCGACCGTTTTTTTGAGATGCAGAGGAGGGGTGCTCTCCAGTCTGCCCCGACTCATATAAACGGCCCGTAAGTTGAGTAAGCGGGGATATTGACAGGTTATCAACATTTTTTCAACAGATAATGGCTTGTTTTATACACACTTTTTCAACCGGTGTTAATAAAATGTCAATAACCTCGGAAAAATGTTGATAACTTTCCGCCCGGGAAATTTGGTGAATTCAAGTAAAAGTGCTAACTTTGCAGCGCAATTCGGCTCATTAGCTCAACTGAATAGAGCATCTGACTACGGATCAGAAGGTTACAGGTTTGAATCCTGTATGAGTCACAAATCGACGTCGGTAGCCCTAAGCCACTGACGTTTTTTCATTCTTCCCCGCTGATTTAACAGCAAATTTGCGTGCAAGTCCGAATTTTTTTGCTACATTTGCCATCTGAAACAATTTGACTGCACCTAAAATCTAAAACCTAAATCCTTTCCTATATGAAACAGTGCAAATACCGTGGCGTGGTGGTGCCTATGGTCACCCCGGTCACTCAGAGCGGCGAACTTGACGTAGCCGCCGTCGAGCGCATCATTGAATTTTTCGCATCCCGTAATGTCTCGCCCCTTCTGATGGGAACTACCGGCGAGGGCAACAGTGTGTCTGCCACCGACGGACTGCTCATGGTCGAGACCGCTGTCAAGACTGCCGCAGGCCGCATCCTGATCTATGCCGGTCTGACCGGAACATGCTTTATCGAGCAGGTGAAACAGGCCGAGGCCTACACCCGCGCCGGCGCAGATGTCATCGTTGCCACACTTCCCTCTTACTACGCTCTCACCGAGGCACAGATGTATGACTACTATTACACTCTCGCCGAGTGTATCACCGGCCCGCTGATGCTCTACAATATCCTCGCCACAACCCACATGTCGATTCCGGTCGATGTCGTGAAGCGTCTGGCCGATCACCCCAACATCGTGGGTCTCAAAGACTCCGAGCGCGACATGGAGCGCATGAAGGAGTGCATAGCATTCTCGAAAGACCGTGAGGACTTCGCATATTTCTGCGGTTGGGCAGCCCAGTCGGCAAGTTCGCTCGCCCTCGGCGGCGACGGTATCGTGCCCAGCACGGGCAACTATGTTCCTCAGATGTTCAAGGAACTGTATGATGCCGCAGTGAGCGGCGATCAGGCCACTGCCGAACGTCTGCAGGAGGAAACCAACGAGATCGCAAAGATCTATCAGAGCGGTCGCACCCTCGGCCAGTCGCTTGCAGCGCTTAAGGTGATGATGTCGACACTCGGACTCTGCGAGCCCTGGATGCTGATGCCGCTCAACCGTCTTCCCCAGGATGAAGAACAAGCCATAAAAGCCAAACTATGACAAACGCAGTCCACTGGATAGACTATCTGATAGTCTTCATGTCGGTAGCCGCCGCCATCGGTGTCGGCATCTATTTCGCACACCGTCAGAAAGACACAAACACCTATTTCGCTGCCGGCGGTAAAATCCCGGCATGGGCAGTGGGTATCTCGATCTTCGCCACACTGATCTCCAGCGTGACGTTCCTCGCTTATCCCGGCGCGGCTTACGGCGGCAACTGGATCCTCCTCGTCCAGGGCCTCATGGTGCCGCTGGTGCTTCTGTTGCTCATCGATATCATCGTCCCGCTGTTCCGCAAGGTGGTGAAACTTTCAACCTATGAGTATTTCGAGCGCCGCTTCGGCAAGTTTGCCCGCATGTACAGTTCGTTTGCTTTCACACTCGGACATTTCTCAAAGGCAGGCACAGTGTTCTTCCTCGTGTCGATGGCTCTCGCGACCTTCCTCGATTTCAATATCTACACGATCGCCATCGTGCTCGGTGTAACCATCATCCTTCTCACACTCCTCGGCGGTATGGAAGCCATCGTGTGGATGGATGTCGCCCAGGGGTTCCTGCTCATCGGCGGCGGTCTGATCTGTATGGGTCTGCTGCTTTTCCTCCCCGAGGGTGGACCTTCGGAAGTGATGCGCATAGCCGCTGAGAACAACAAGATAGATTTCGGCCCTTACGCCTGGGACTTCACGCAACTGACGTTCCTCGTCATGGCGCTCAACGGTGTGTTCTACGCGCTCCAGAAGTATGGTACCGACCAGACCATCGTGCAGCGCTATCTGGCAGCAAAGACTAACAAGGATGCCAAGAAGGCGGCTTATATCGGTGTGCTTATGAGCGTTCCCATCTGGGCTCTCTTCATGTTTATCGGTACATGTCTTTTCGCATATTACCATTCCGACGCCGCACCCTTGCTCCCCGACGGCATCAAGGCCGACGAAGTGTTCCCCTACTTCATCAGCCACGAACTTCCTGTCGGTATCCGCGGCCTGATCATCGCCGCACTTGCCGCCGCTGCCATCTCGAGCCTCGACACCGACCTCAACTGTCTCTCGGCCATTGCCGTTCAGGACTATTACCTCCGCTTCAAGAAGAATGCCACCGACCGTCAGCAACTCCGCTTCGGCCGTCTCATGGTGGTTCTTTCGGGTGTCGGAGCCGTCGGTGTCGCCATCCTCTACATCTCGTGGGGTGGTGAAGGTGTGCTTGGCGCACTCTTCTCGCTCTATGCCATCTTCTCAGCCGGTATCGTCGGTATATTCCTGCTCGGCCTCTGCAGCCGTCGCGCCAATCCGCAGGGTCTGCTGATCGGCATCGTCGCTGCCGTCCTCTTCACCGCCTATGCCGTGCTTACCTCGACCAAGGTCGATATCCACGGAACCGGCGATCCCGTCACCCTGCTCGATCTCGGCAAATGGAATTTCTCCCACCATAAATATATGCTGGGTGTCTACAGCCATCTGATCGTCCTCGTTGTCGGCTATCTCGCAAGTTTCCTCTTCGCCGTGCCTCTGGCCGATAAGGAACTGACCATCTTCGGCTATCTCGAGGAGCGCCGCAAGGAGAAGGCTGCCTCGAAATCTGACGTCGATGTCGAACCTACTCTCTGATCATCAATTCATCAGGTTGTTCCTGCGGAGGCTTCTGCAGGAACAACCATAATTTCTTTTCTCTAAGAGCATGAAACCCATCACATTGCTACAGCCCCAGAAGATCGTATTCGGATCGGGCTGCATTGATACATTTGTTTCCGATTATCTCGCGCTCGGCCACAAGCGTCTTTTTGTGGTCACTGCTCCTCCCATTCTTCCGCTCATCACTCCCGCCCTCAAGACCCTCGAGGAGAACGGCGTGGCAGTTAAAGTGTTCCAGAATGTAGTTGGCGAGCCTACACTGACCGATTTCAACAACATCCTCGCCGAGGCCCGAGAATTCGGCGCCGACAGCGTGGCCGGCATCGGGGGCGGTTCGGTGCTCGACGTCGCCAAACTTGTAGCGGCCTTCATCGACAGCGACCAGCAGGCTGCCGACTGCTTCGGCACAGGATTCATCAAGAAAAAAGGTGTCTGGCTGGCATGCCTGCCCACTACCGCCGGCACCGGAAGCGAGGTGTCGCCCAACGCGATCCTGCTCGACGAGCGCGACAAACTCAAGAAAGGTATCGTCAGCCCCTATCTGCTCGCCGACGTGGCCTATGTCGATCCGAAACTTACAATGACTGTACCCGCAAAAGTCACTGCAGATACCGGAATGGACGCACTTATCCATTGCATCGAAGCATATACCAACAAGTTCGCCCATCCCGCCGCCGACATCTATGCCCTGCAGGGCATCCGTCTGATCGCCGCCAATCTCCTGCGTGCCGTCAAGGACGGCAGCGACGTCGAGGCGCGTGAGGCTCTCGCTCTCGGTTCGCTTTACGGAGGTTTGGTGCTCGGGCCTGTCAATACCGCAGCTGTCCATGCACTGAGTTATCCTCTCGGCGGCGAATTCCATATCCCCCACGGTCTGTCGAACGCCATTCTTCTCCCCGCGGTGATGAAATTCAACCGCGAGGCCAATCTCCGCAGATATGCCGAAGTGGCCATCGCCTGTGGCGTCGAGCCCGGCAAGGATGACGACGAGACTGCAAGCCGCGGCGTGGAATTCATCTACGAACTTTCCAAAGCAGTGGGAATCCCCCAGAAACTCAGCGACCTCAACATCCCGCAGAGCGCCGTCGACGGCATGGCCAAGGCCGCCATGGAAGTGCAGCGTCTGCTCAAAAACAATCCCCGCGAGGTCACCGAGCAGGATGCCCGCGACATCTATAACTCACTTTATTGACATTTTGCCATGAAACCCATCTTAGCTATCACAATGGGCGACCCCGCCGGCATCGGTCCGGAGATCGTGGTGCGCGCTCTCAATCATAAGGAGACTTACGAACAGTGCCGTCCGATCGTCACCGGCGATGCTGCCGTCATGAAGGAGGCCGTAAAGGCCCTCGGCCTCGACCTGAAGATAAACGCTGTCGACAAGGTGAGCGACGCAAAGTTTGAATATGGCACTATCGACGTCTACGATCTCCACTGTGTCGACATGTCGACATTCCGGTTCGGAGAGGTTCAGCCACAGTGTGGCAACGCCGCTTTCGTCAGCATCCGCAAGGCGATCGACCTTGCCATGGCCGGCGAAGTTGACGGCACGGTCACTGCTCCGCTCAATAAGGAGGCTCTCAATCTCGCCGGCCATCATTTCGACGGCCACACCGAGATCTATGCCACATTCACCGGCACCAAGAAATATGCCATGATGCTTGCCGACGAGAATATCCGTGTCATCCATGTTTCGACCCATGTGCCCCTGCGCAAGGCGTGCGACCTGGTCAAGAAGGACCGTGTCATCGAGGTGACAGAACTCATCACCGATGCTTGCCGCCAGTTCGGCATCGAGAATCCCCGCATCGGTATCGCAGGCCTCAATCCTCACAGCAGCGAGAACGGAATGTTCGGCGACGAGGAGGCTCTCGAGATCATCCCCGCCATTGAGGAACTCCGCGGTCGCGGGTTCAATGTCGACGGTCCCGTCCCCCCTGACTCTGTTTTTGCCAAAGCCAAATGCGGCAAGTATGACGGCGTCGTGGCCATGTATCACGATCAGGGTCATATCCCCTTGAAGGTCTGTGCCTTCAACTGGGACAAGGAGACCGGCAAGATGCAGAGCGCCAAGGGTGTCAACATCACTCTAGGTCTTCCCATCATCCGCGTCAGTGTCGACCATGGTACAGCCTTCGATGTGGCAGGCAAAGGCATTGCGAGCGAGGACGCTATGATGCTCAGCATCGACTATGCCACCCGCATGGCAAAATATCGCAAAGGTATAAAGGAATAATGATTGCCGTCATTGCCGACGATATCACCGGAGCAGCCGAGATGGCGGGCATTGCCCATCGTCTCGGCCTCCGTGTCGTGCTCACCACCGATCCCTATTCTCTTACCGGCAATGCTGATGTCGCCGTGATAGCCACTGATACGCGCTCGATGTCGGAGCATGAGGCGCGGGAACTTTCTGCGAAATATGCTGCGGTATTGACCTCCCGGAATGACATCAGTGAAATTTTCAAAAAGACCGATTCCGCGCTGCGTGGACACGTGGTGGCCGAACTTGAGGCAATCCTCGGCGCTACCCGATATGAGGATGCTCTCTTCATGCCGGCCAATCCGAGCAGAGGTCGCACCATCAGAGATGGTTTATATTATATAGGTGACGTTCTCCTCGATCAGACCGATTTTTCTTTCGATCCCGAATTTCCCGCCGTTTCCGCCCGTCTCGTCGAGCGCTTTCCCGATGCGGCG
>CAMWGM010000110.1 GCA_947173755.1 uncultured Muribaculaceae bacterium | reverse complement strand
GGTCTCATCCACAAAGCCGGCATCGAGATTAACCGTAAGGTGCTCGCCGATCTCGCCCTCAACAATCCCGCAGCCTTCAAGGCCGTCGTTGACAAGGTGAAGAACGCATAACCTGCCGACCTGATAAAAAATAAGAGCCGATCAACGCGATCGGCTCTATTTTTTTGTTAAAGGCCATATCAATCGAATACGTTCATCGAAAGATAGCGGGTGCCTGTGTCAGGAAGAAGTGCGACGATGGTCTTACCTTCCATCTCCGGCCGACGGGCTATGCGGAGCGCTGCAGAAAGAGCCGCTCCCGAAGAAATGCCGGCCAACAGTCCCTCCTCGCGGGCCATACGGCGACATGCTGCAAAAGCCTCTTCGTTCGAGACAGTCATGACCTCATCGACAAACTCGGGATGATAGTTGCCGGGGATGAATCCCGCTCCGATGCCCTGGATCTTGTGGGGGCCGGCGGGCTCACCGGAGATGACGGCAGACGCCGAAGGTTCGACGGCCACGATACGAACATCGGGATTATGAGCCTTGAGCGCTTCGCCGACACCGCTGACTGTACCGCCAGTCCCTACGCCTGCCACGAAGCAGTCGACAGTTCCGTCGGTATCCTCCCATACTTCCTGTCCGGTAGTCAGAACATGGATGCGCGGATTGGCGGGAGTATCAAACTGAGAAGGAATGAACGAGCCCTCGATGGAGGCATGCAGACGCTCAGCCTCGGCAATGGAACCCTTCATGCCGTCGGCTCCCGGAGTCAGCACGAGTTCGGCACCGTAGGCCTGAAGAAGCTGTCGACGCTCGACACTCATAGTGTCAGGCATGGTCAGGATCAGACGATATCCCTTGACGGCGGCAATCCATGCGAGTCCGATACCGGTGTTGCCGCTCGTTGGCTCTATGAGCGTCGCGCCCGGTTTGATAAGACCCTCTTTCTCGGCAGTCTCGATCATGGAAAGGGCCGCACGATCCTTGATGCTTCCACCGGGATTGAACGCCTCGATCTTGACGATCACCCTGGCCTTGAGAGAATCGTTACGCATTATGTTTTTGAGTTCGAGCAACGGAGTATGCCCGATGAGTTCCATAAGATCAGATGCAATTTTCATACTTTTGAAGGAGATTTATAACGTTCGAGTTCTTCCTTGATGAATGGAGCCGTGGGAGAATCGGCAGCGGCAAGTTGCTTCACAGTTCCGGTGGCGATGATGCGTCCACCGTTGCGACCTCCTCCAGGGCCCATGTCGATGATGTGATCGGCAGCGCAGACTACGTCGAGATTATGCTCGATGACGAGCACGGTGTTTCCCTTGTCAACAAGACGGTTCAACACTCCTAGAAGCACCTTAATATCCTCGAAATGGAGACCGGTGGTCGGCTCGTCGAGAATGAAGAGCGTATTGCCTGTATCGCGCCGGGCCAGTTCCGTGGCCAGTTTGACACGCTGGTTTTCGCCGCCCGAAAGTGTCGATGAAGGTTGACCGAGTTTGATGTAGCCCAGACCTATCTCCTGAAGCACCTTGATCTTCTTGATGATCGAAGGAACAGATTCAAAGAATTCGACAGCCTGATTGATGGTCATGTCAAGGACATCGGCGATTGATTTTCCCTTAAATCTCACTTCGAGCGTCTCGCGGTTGTAGCGCTTGCCACCACATGTCTCACATGGAACAAGCACATCGGGCAAAAAGTTCATTTCCACAGTTTTATAGCCGTTGCCGGAGCATGTCTCACAACGGCCTCCCGCAATGTTGAACGAGAAGCGACCAGGTTTGTAGCCACGGATCTTTGCTTCGGAGAGAGACGCATAGAGATCGCGGATTGCGGTGAAAACGCCCGTATATGTAGCGGGATTGGAGCGCGGAGACTTGCCGAGAGGCGACTGGTCGACCGTCACCACCTTATCAATGTGTTCAAGACCCTCGATGCTTTTATAGGGTAGAGGAGACTGGTTGGAACGATAGAAATGCTGGCTCAGAATCGGCTGAAGTGTCGAGGATATGAGCGACGACTTTCCCGAGCCGGATACTCCGGCCACCACTATCAGTTTGCCGAGGGGAAGCGTCAGATTGACGTTCTGAAGATTGTGGCCAGAAGCACCTTTAAGGACAATTTTGTTGCCGTTGCCCTTGCGTGGATTCAGATTGGGATCAAGAGTCAGATCGCCCGTAAGATAGCGGGCTGTGAGTGTGGATGTCGACAGCATTTCACCGGGAGAGCCCGAGAAGACAACTTCGCCACCTTTACGCCCCGCTTTCGGACCGATATCGACTATATGGTCAGCCTCGAGCATGATGTCGCGGTCATGTTCAACCACGAGCACCGAGTTTGAAGCATCGCGGAGTTGCTTGAGCGAGTCGATCAGGCGCCGGTTGTCGCGCTGATGAAGTCCGATGGAGGGTTCGTCGAGAATATAAAGCACATTGACCAGTTGCGATCCCAACTGCGTCGCGAGCCGGATGCGCTGACTCTCTCCACCCGAGAGAGTGGCCGAGGCACGGTTGAGTTGGAGATAGTCGAGACCGACATCGCCCAGAAACTTCAGACGGCCGCGTATCTCCTTCATGATCTCGGCAGCGATGATGCGCTGCGTGGGTGGAAGACGGTCTTCGACTCCGAGACTCCACTCGTAGAGATCCGCGATGTCGAGGCGCGACAACTGGGCGATGTTTTTACCGTCGATAAAGAAGTGAAGAGCCTCGCGGTTGAGGCGGTCACCATGACATTCGGGGCACTCCCCGCGCGAGAAATAACTCTCGCTCCAGCGACGGGCGGCGGCCGACGAATCCTCGTCAAGATAGTTTTCGAGATATTTCAGCAGACCTTCATAAGGCTGGAAGGAGTTGAAGGTCGCCATGGTTTGATTTTTGATGGAGAGCCGTTCGGTGGTGCCGTTGAATATCTCGTTGACCGCATCATCGGGCAATTGTCCCACAGGAGTCTTGAGCGAGCAGCCGTATTTCTCACAAATGGCTTCGATCTGCCAGAAGATCATGGCATTGCGATACTTTCCGAGCGGTTCGATACCGCCATCCTTGATGGAGAGTTTGGGTTTAGGCATGGCCTTCTCTCGATCCACTATATTGACATAACCAAGGCCTTTGCAGCACGGGCAAGCCCCGAGCGGAGAGTTGAAAGAGAAGTTATGGGGAGCAGGTTCGCGATAGGAAATTCCGGAGGCGGCATCCATGAGGGTCTGCGAGAAATAACTGACGGAGTCGTCATCGACATCATAGACCATCATCTGCTTTTCGCCCTGACGGAGCGCGTCGCCTACAGTCTGCTCAAGGCGCGTCATATCGGAAGCGCTGACCTTCAGTCGGTCGACGACGAGTTCAATGTCGTGGTTCTTATAGCGGTCGAGTTTCATGCCGAGGGTGATCTCGCGCAGTTCGCCATCGACCCTCACTGTCAGAAAACCTTTCTTGCGGAGAGTCTCGAAGAGTTCCTTATAGTGTCCCTTGCGGTTCTTGACCAGAGGAGCGAGGATATAAATCTTCTTACCATCGAATTTCTCGAGGATCAGCGACACGATCTGCGATCGCGAATACTTGACCATGGGTTGTCCGGTGACATAACTGACTGCTGTGCCGACCCGGGCGAAGAGCAGACGCAGAAAGTCGTAGACCTCGGTGGTGGTGCCTATAGTGGAACGCGGGTTGCGGTTGACGGTCTTCTGCTCGATGGCGATCACGGGACTCAGTCCGGTGATCTTGTCGACATCGGGCCGTTCGAGATTGCCCAGCATGTTGCGGGCATAGGATGAGAATGTCTCTATATAGCGTCGCTGCCCTTCGGCATATATAGTGTCGAAAGCAAGAGAAGACTTTCCCGAACCGCTCAGGCCGGTCACGACCGTGAGCGAATTGTGGGGAATGTCGACATCGATATTCTTGAGATTATGCACCCTCGCACCCATCACACTCAACGTGCTTCGGGAAGCAGGGACGGATGATGCATTATTCATATATTATCTTGATCGGAAGGAGAGATGTTGTGATTGTATCGGCGGCATCGGGAGCGGTCAGTCGCTGACACCTACCCATGCCTTGTTGTAAACTGATTTTGACTGTTTCTTTCGGGAGAGAGCGTTTTTGGCCGGGAGACTAACCTGATATGTTTTGCCTGTCTTGTTGGGAAGTTGCTTGGAGCGTATCCAAGGATTGAGTTCACGCAGGGTTCGGTAATCAGACCCGTTTGCCAATGCCCATTGCGCCCAGTCGTCTACCGGCTCGCTGACTTCGACGATGCGTGTCTCGATAGGATGATAGAGTTGGTCGGGAGTGAGGATATAACCATAGGTCTTGGGGTGTTCCATGATGGTCTTCATGGCCAGCAGACGGAACACATAGCGCATCGTCTCCTCGGGAAGCCACAGATCGTAAGCCGACTCGGCCTGCTGATTTGAGAGTTCGTTGCTGATGCGTCCCATGCCGGCGTTGTAACTAGCGGCTACCGACTCCCAGTTGCCATAGCGGGCATAAGCGTTTTTGAGATAACGGCATGCTGCCTGAGTGGCCTTGGCCACATCATAGCGCTCGTCGACATAGTCGTTGACCTCAAGTCCATACTCCTTTGCGGTAGAAGGCATGAACTGCCACATCCCGGCAGCCTTGGCGGGCGAAACCGCACGCGGGTTGAGATATGACTCGATCGCTGCCAGATAGAGCATATCCTGAGGGACACCGTTGCGCTCGAGGATCGGAGCCATCACCGGGAAATAACGGTTGGCGCGTTTCAGCGTAAGGAGAGTGTTGCCGTGGGTGTAAGCCATAGCGGAAAGTTCGCGGTCAAACCGTTCCCAACGCAGATCGTCGTCGAGGTCGATGGTCTGATCGGCAAAATGCACTTTGTCTGGCACTTTCGGCGATGCCACTTTACTGAATGCGGCAGAGGAAGACGCATGACTGTCGGGAGAAGCGAGAGCAACGGCGCAGGCCTCCTCGGTGTTGCCGAAATATGCGATCACGAAAGCGGCCACTACGGAGCCTATTATGGTTTTACGACGAAAATTCATATCGGAAGAATGATAAGATGAGAAATCAGAAATTTATTTATAGCCGACAATATTGATGTCGCCTGAAAGATTATAATTTTTACCGTCGGCGCCACGGGCCTTGATGACATAGAAGTAAACGCCTGAGGGAACGAACTTGCCTCCGTAGCGGCCATCCCAGCCATCTGCGGGATTGGTGAAGGTGAAAAGACAGTGACCTGAACGGTTGAAAATGCTGCACTCGAAATCGACTATACTCGAATAAGTGACTTTCCAGATATCGTTGACACCATCCTCGTTGGCGGGCGAGAATGCATTGGGACACTTGAGCATCGACTGTCCGATGCTGATTTCGAATGGTTGAGATTCCCACTCACAGATGGCGTCACGGTCGGCGCAGACGAAGCGCACATATGTCGTGCCTTCCTCCGTGAACGAGTAGTCGAAGCGGAGATCGGTGATGCGCAAGTTGATGTCATCGAAGTCAGGAGTCCGTGAGAACTGCCATTCGGTGAAAAGGGCACCTTCACTGACGGCCGCCTTGAACGCCACATCGCAGGGTGCGGATCCTCCGAGTTGACCGGTTGAATTTACAACCTCGTTGTCGGCTTCACGCGTCGACTGCTCGGCATCGACATGAGCATCGACGGCATGAGGGGAAACCACCGGTGAACTGACCTCAATCTCCTCACCCCAGAAAGCGAGAAAACGATCGCCCGAGACGGTGAAGGTTGTGGAGGCAAGTGGCGCGTCAACTCTCATCACCTGAGAT
>CAMWGM010000109.1 GCA_947173755.1 uncultured Muribaculaceae bacterium | reverse complement strand
ATATATGGCTGAGTCTTGCTCAAGGATATAGATCGGTTGAAATTTGTGTACAAAATTACAAACTAAACCACTAATTGCCAAACTTGAAATGATAAAAATGTACAAATTGCCACAACGAACGTATAACGAAAAGACAGGCCGCACTCTAATCGCGCGGCCTGTCAGACTTTTCTTTAATCAACCTCTCAATCGGGTTGAGGATCTCGGGAATTATTGCGTTGCTGCTGTTTGGTGGATGAGGAGGCTATATCTTTTTCCTCCTTGAGATCGATCTCGTTACGATCGGCATCGAGAACTCTATAGGCTAGATAGGCGAGCGATTCGTCGGGGAGAATGCGGAATCGGAAGCCGAACTTCATCTGCCACTTACGGTAGAGCGATGGAAATCCTTTTTTCAGATAGGCCGAAACGTAAGGATGGACGTAGAGAATGAAGTTGCTCACGCCGAGAGTATTGACCAGATAGTCGAGTTTCTCGTAGAGAGTGTCGGTGAAGAGCAGCGAAGGTTGCACCTCGCCTTTCCCATGGCATGAAGGGCAATCCTCGGATGTGATGATGTCGAGAGCGGGACGAACGCGCTGGCGTGTGATCTGCATCAGACCGAACTTACTGAGCGGGAGGATATTGTGGCGCGCACGGTCGTTGGCCATGATTTCGCGCATGTGCTCGTAGAGTTTCTGGCGGTGTTCGGCTTTGTTCATGTCAATAAAGTCGATGACGATGATACCACCCATATCACGCAGACGCAACTGGCGTGCAATCTCATCGGCCGCGCGCAGATTGACTTCGAGCGCGTTGGTCTCCTGGTCGGCGGATGCTTTCGAGCGGTTGCCCGAGTTGACGTCGATCACGTGGAGCGCCTCGGTGTGTTCGATAATGACGTAGGCGCCGCTCTTGAACGAGACAGTTTTGCCGAACGAAGATTTTATCTGACGTGTGATTCCGAAATGATCGAAGATGGGTTTGTCGCTGTCGTAGAGACGCACGATATCGCCGCTTTCAGGGGCGATCAGCGAGACATATTTCGAAATCTGCGAATGAATTTCGGGATCGTTGACATGGATACTCTCGAAAGTCGGCGAAAAGACATCGCGAAGCATCCCGACAATTCGGCTCTCCTCTTCAAAAATCAGAGCGGGAGCGGTAGCGGTGCGTGCCTTTGCCACTGTCTCGTCCCAGCATCGGATGAGGGTCTTGAGTTCGTGGTGAAGGTCGCGGACACTCTTGCCTTCGGCTGATGTGCGGATGATGACCCCGAAATTTTTGGGTTTGATGCTCTCGATGAGCTGGCGCAAGCGGAGTTTTTCCTCGGTGCTCTTGATCTTCTGCGAGATGGAAATCTTATCGCCAAACGGGATAAGCACCATATAGCGGCCGGTAAAAGTGATTTCAGTGGTGAGACGCGGACCTTTTGAAGAGATAGGTTCCTTGACGATCTGCACCATCAGTTCCTGGCCCGGCTTCAGTATGTCGGCTATAGTGCCGTGTTTGTCGATGTCGGGCTGTCGTTTGATCTTCGAGACCGTGACATCGGTTTTCTTCTCACCGATCGCTTCCTGAATGAACTGCGCGTAGGTTTTGAACTGTTGTCCGAGATCCAAGTAATGAAGAAAAGCGTCTTTCTCATAGCCTACGTTGATGAAAGCGGCATTCAGTCCCGGCATAAGTTTCTTGACCTTCGCCAGATAGATGTCGCCGACGGCATAGGCTATGTTGCGTGCCTCCTTCTGCAGCGAGACGAGGCGCGAATCCTCGAGGAGGGCAATGGAGACCTCCTTGGGCTGTACGTCGACAATTAATTCACTTTTCATTAAACTTGGTTGAAAGATGTGCGGAGTGGCTGCGGAGCCACTCCCGAGGCAGAGCCTCAAAAACGGCAAAAGAACAAACTTCTCAATCCGGAGTGAGGAGGGCAGACATTGGGAATGACCATGACCGGAGAAAAAGTCTGTTCTTTAAGAGCAGATCCCTTCCCGAGGAAGGGCTGCCCGTTCTGTCGTCGATGTGCGTGACATCGGTCCATGCGGTCGAAATAACCGTCTCGGCGATGTCTCACTGAAGAAACTGCCGGTTATTTCTTCTTATGACGGTTCTTGCGAAGACGTTTTTTACGCTTGTGGGTAGCCATCTTGTGGCCTTTACGTTTTTTTCCGCTAGGCATAACTGGGTCAGGGATTATGGGTTTGACAAATAAGTGACTTGATTTCTCGGGAAATGTCAGAAATCAAAGAGCGGCGGTCTGTCGACCGGACTGCGGGGAGATTATTCCTCCTTATGGTCTTTGACTTCCTCCATGAACACCTTGGCAGGCTTGAAAGCGGGGATGCGGTGCTCAGGGATAATGATGGTGGTGTTTTGCGAGATATTGCGGGCAGTCTTCTCAGAGCGCACTTTGATGATGAAGCTGCCAAAACCACGGAGATATACGTTTTCGCCATTGATAAGCGAGTCCTTGACGGTCTCCATGAATTTTTCGACTGTTACGAGCACGACGGCCTTTTCGATGCCGGTGGATTTAGAAATCTCGTTGACGATGTCGGCTTTAGTCATTTTGCTAAATGGTTTTGATTATACAAGGTTAATATCTTAACTGCGTTTATTTACGGGAAACGGGTGTCTTTCGAGCATGAATGCAGCCTTAAAAGAGCCCCCTTCCGGTTTTGTGAGTGCAAATATCGTAACTTTTTTTGAATTGACCAATTAATTTCTCAACAAAATTACTTAAGCCACACTTTTTCACACCTTTAGGCCAAAAATATGGCTAAAAAAGGTCAGTGATGACTTTTTTGAGTTCGGAGAGCGAACGGATCGAGGCATTCCGCGCGCCTTCAGTGCCGAGATCGGCAGACTTGCCCTTGGGATTGAACCAAACGTTTCCCCATCCGGCGGCGACGGCACCACGGATATCGGTGGAAAAATTGTCGCCGACCATGACGTGATTACGCGGATCAAGATCGTTGACAACCGACATCGCATAGAGATATAAGCGCGGGTCCGGTTTGGTCACGCCGATATCATCGCTGAGAACCACGCAATCGATGAGCGACTTGAGGCCGGCTGATTCGATCTTGCGGTGCTGAACCGAGGTGAAACCGTTCGAGAGGACCCCGATAGAGTATCCCATGTTCCTCATTTCCTCAAGAGTCTCTTTTGCATCTGCAATGACAGTCTTCTGTGCGGCGAGCAGATCAAGGTAGTGAGTGTCGAGATAGCGGCAGAGCGTCTCGAGTTCTTCGCGGCTACGGGTCCATCGAGTCATGAGCGGAGTGAAAAAACGATCCATTCTGAGGAATTCCTGAGTGATCTCACCCTCGGCATACCGTTTCCACAGAAGCAAGTTATGGTCTTCGTAGGCATTCAGCCAGTCAGAGACATCATGGAAAATGTGACCGAAACCTTCCTGCTCGTCGAAAAGCAATTTGTGGGCGAGCCGGGAATTGGTATGGAAATCTATCAGTGTGTCGTCGAGATCAAACCAGATCCATTTCCGTCTGTTGTGGGAGTCGGGAGTTTTCATCGCAGTTGTCATTGCTTCAGTCGAGATCTTTGAATTTCCACCATTTATAGGAGGAGGGTTTCCGGTTGTCAAGTTCACCTTCGTGGCGGATGAGCAACCGGACCACCCACACGGTGACTGGCAGAATGATAAGTTCGTATAGGGTTTTGAGCACGGTCTGGATGACGATGAGGCGCCCTATGAGTCCCCAGGAAAGCACCCCTCCGAAGGCAATCGGAAAAAATATCAGCGAATCGATGCCCTCGCCGAACAGCGTGGAGAGGAGTGCGCGGAAAGAGAAACTCCTGGAAAGACGTGAACCTCCGGTCGGATTGGAATGCTTCAGTCGATCCATCACGTAGGCATTGACAAGCGAACCGCTGAGAAATGCTATGAAACTTGCCACGAAAATGCGGGGGACGGCACCATAAACGAGTTCCATCGCCTCCTGCCCGTGCCATTCGGGACTGCCCGGAAGGACAATGGCTAACTGGAGAAGGAGCGCCACGAGAAGATTCATGGCAAATCCGAGCCATATCACCATTCGGGCCTTCGCGAAACCGTAGACCTCCACTATACAGTCGTTGAGTATATAACTGATAGGGAACACGAACATGCCGGCAGTGACAGAAAAAAACTGTCCGATCTCGACAGTCTTTATCTCGACGAGATTGCTGACGATGATGCAGACGCAGAATGTGACACTTAATATCATGAATGTCACTGAGACGTGAGAACGGGTCTGATTCATGAAAGGCAATTATCGGGATAATTAATGAATACGATATAGGGTCCCTCGCATTCGATGGTGAAATCCTCGCGGAGCGTTTCGTTGAGAGTGCCCTGCCAGAGAGAATCGAAGTCGCGGATCGGGTAGCGCAGATCGTCGGAACGCATTCCGGTTGCTCCGAAATTGAATATCGACACTTTTGTACCGGCCGGACAATGAAAGGTGCGCGTCGACGAGCATGGAATGAAGACGCCGTAGTCAGTGAAGATGCGGGCGTCGATGCCGTCGCGAAGATAATTGGGCAAGAGTGTGATGTTTCCCAAGGTATGATCCTCTCTTTTACCGGTAGCCGCGAGGATGGCTATACGTCTCACACCTTTGGAAGAGAGATAGCGGACAGCCTTGGTCTGGTCGTTGGTCTCCTGATCCGGAAAACGTCTGACGATATCGCTGTATCGTTCGAGAGTCATAGAAGAGAGCGAATCGCAATCGCCTACAATGCGCCATGGGGTGTAGCCGCGAGAGATGAAACCGTCGGCTGCACCGTCGCAACACACAATTTTCCCGCATGCCGAAAGCATGGCGAGAGGAATCGGAGAGGTCGGAAAGGTGCCGGCATCTATGATGACCGCTTCCGGTTTGAAATCGAGTATAGAGTTCATTTGACTATGAGGCTTTTCCATTTTTTATATCCGAAAAACGCAACGACCGCGTAGGCCAGATAGAGCGCGCCGGTCGGCCAGAGATCTTTGTAGACATAGAGGATGGAGCATCCAAGATCGGCCACTATCCAGACGATCCACTGCTCGACATATTTACGCGCGAGCATCCACATGGCTATTATGCTAAGGGAGGTGGTCAGCGAGTCTGCCCAAGGGACAGTGCTGTCGGTCAGACGGGAGAGAATGAGTCCGATGATGATGAAAAGGGTGGCAAATATCGCGGCAAGAGCAGGGTAGATCTGACGCGGGGCGTGGGTTACGGGCATGCCCTCGCCGGAGTTTCCCTTACCGCGCATCCAGCAGATAAGTCCATACACCGAGGCAAGGATATAGTAGACGCTGATACCGAAGTCGGCATAAAGACCGGCCTCGTAATAGACGGCAAGATAGATGGCGGGCATGAGGATGCTTGGGAGCCACAGCCATGCGCTTGCCCGATATTCAAGATAGAGGTAGAGCACACCTAACGCTGTGCCTGCAATCTCGAGATAGTTCATTGTTCCGCTGTCGACGGGACGCGGATTTAACATTCCCGTCGTTTTTTTAACGTGAAAATTCCTGATTTGTTTTTTCGGACGCAATAAAAAATAGTATTGCACATTGACGTAAATTTGATTAACTTTGCCGTGAGGTGAGACGGCAAGGCTCGCCCCTGAAACAAAAACATGAGCGATGGACATCAGAACGAGAATAGAAGAACTAAGAAGCGAACTTAACCGGCACAATCAGGCATATTATGTCGATAATGCTCCCGTAATATCCGACAGCGAATTCGACCACCTCCTCAAGGAACTCGAAACTCTCGAGAAAGATCACCCAGAATTTGATGACCCTTTTTCTCCGAC
>CAMWGM010000108.1 GCA_947173755.1 uncultured Muribaculaceae bacterium | reverse complement strand
CCTCGCTATGGCGATCTTCGGTGCCTGGTGGCTGCTGCGCACACTTAAACGTCGTCAATACGCCTGATGCCTGTGGATTTTTCTGATAACAAACCTATCTATCGTCAGATTGTCGACTTCAGCGTCGGGCGCATACTGACAGGCGAGTGGGTCCCCGGGAACCGCATCCCTTCGGTGCGTGAACTCGCGGTGGAACTTGCCGTCAATACCCACACTGTACTCAAGGCATTCGAATTCCTACAGACCGAGTCGATCATCCAGCCGAAACGCGGCATGGGTTTCTATCTTGCCGAAGATGCTCTGGAGAAGGTGAATTCCCTGCGACGCCGCGACTTTTTCGAAACGACTCTCCCGGCGCTCAAGGCCGAGATGGAACTGCTCGGCATTTCGCCGGAAGAGGTTGCGCATTTTCTGACACACGGGGAATAACATATCAATGGGATGTCACTTGCCGGGGACGAGCGTGTCGGTGATGATATAGGCGATGCCCATCTTCTCGAGCAATGCGGCCTGAGCGGGGTCGTTGACGGTCCATACACATACGGGAGTACCCGTGGAGCCATAGAGAGCGAGCATTTCGGGCGTTACGAGCGACACTTCAAGATCGACGGGTACCCCGAGTTCGACGGCCAACGGATGGAGTTCGGCCCATTTCTTCTCGACCTGAAGCATCAGCGGCAGGTCGGGATAATTTTTGCGTATAAACCGCGCATATTCGGGCGAAGAGGTGAGGATCATTACATCAGGGCGTGAACTGACGGAGTCGATGAGGCTCACAAGTTCGGGAAGTCGGGAAGTGTCGTCAGCCTTGGGGATATTTTTCAGATGGAGCACCGCGGTGACACCTCCGACCCTGCAGATGTCAAGAAATTCGGCGACAGTCGCGATGTGAGCACCGGTGTAGCGCACGGAATCCTCGCGCGTCTGGGCGTAGGTCTCCTTCTTGAGATCGGATAATGATGATTTCTCGACTGTCAGGGCACCGCCGAGGCGCGCTGTCTTGCCGTCGTGCGATGTGACGAACACCGAGTCGGCGGTGAGGCGCACATGGCCTTCGATCATCTTGAAACCGCGATCGATTGCTGCGCGGTAGGCTTCGACAGAGTTTTCGACACCGCCCGAACAGCCGCGGCGACCGATGAGCGTGGCCTGAGCCGAAAGAGTGAGGGCGAGAAGAAGTCCGGAGAGAGTGAGGATGTAACGTTTCATGCTATTATGAGTGGAAGGATTATTGAGTTTGAGGTGAGCCATCGCTCCTGTGGAATTGTCAGGACACCATCGGAAAGCAACAGGTCGGAAGTCTCGAGTCCTGCTGCGGCATCCGAGAGAAGGCGGTCCACATATGCAGCCCCGAAACGAGCCTCGACTTCACGGAGCGAGAGACCGCGCGCGGTGCGCAGGGATGTAATCAGCAGGTCGTTGAATTGGGAGTCAACTGACTCTTCCTCCTCCTGATAGACACCGGTTCCGCCAGTCTCGAGATAGTGGCGCAGATCGGGAAGATTGGCACCGCGGACACCATTGACATAGGAGTGGGCGCCCGGGCCGAGACCGATGTAGGAGGAGTTGTTCCAATATGATGAATTGTGTATCGCCTCGCGACCCGGAAGAGCGAAATTTGAGATTTCGTAGTGACGGTAACCGGCCTCTGATGTCATTTCACACACTTTCTGATACATCTCCTCGACCAACGCGTCGGAGGCCTCGGTGATTTTTCCCTCGGCAAGTTGCCGGGAGAGCAGAGTGCGCGGTTCGTAGGAGAGGAGATAGCACGAAAGATGTTCCGGCCGGAAGTCGAGGATGGTCGAGAGACTCTCTGTAAGCGAGTCGGGCGACTGTCCGGGCAGACCGTAGATAAGATCGGCGGAGATGTTGCCGACTCCGGCTGCACGGAGAGTCGAAAGAGCGTCGAGAGCCTGCCGGGCGGTGTGGCGACGGCCTACCGCTTTGAGTTCGGAGTCGATCGTCGACTGAATCCCTATGCTTATCCGGATGTCGGGATATCTACCGACCAGCGTTTCTATCCACTCCTTGCTGACATCCTCCGGGTTGGCTTCGACGGTTAACTCGCGAAGAGGTGCGGGTGCGATCCGGCCGACGATTTCTATGATCGTCTCAGGAGGCAGGATCGAAGGAGTGCCACCTCCGAAATAGAGCGTATCTACCGTCTCTTCCGGCCGACGTGTCTCCCATTCGTTAAGCAGCGCGCAGGCATATCGGCCGAGATAGTCGGAGCGTGCCACCGAGTAGAAATCGCAGTAGGCGCATTTCGAGTGACAGAAGGGAATGTGGACATAGACTTTCATCGGCGGCAGATGGTTCGGAAGTCGCAGTACTCGCAGGAATTCTTGATATCGTCGGTCTGGGTGAAGGGCGTGTCGGGATCGAACAGCGGCGCAAGCGCCGAGTCGAGTTCGCTCATGTATTCCTCGGCATACTCGCGATAGTCCTCAAGTGGATTCTTGCCGATCTTACAGTTTGTGATACCGTTGCGTTTTATATCGGTCACTTTATAGACGACAGGCTTGATCGGGCCGTCGAAATGTTGTTCAGAGGCATAGGCACAGCAATAGAACATGAGTTGTATGAGAGCATCGGGGCGTTTCCCCTTGCCTGTGAACCACTCTCCGACGGCCGGTGCCTCGGTCAGGTCGTTGCCGGTCTTGTAGTCGACGAAGCGGAGCCGCTCGGTGCCGTCGGCCATTCGGATACGGTCGATACGGTCGATGATCTGAAAGATGTTTATATCACGACCGGCTATCCTGAGAGTTCCCCGGAGAGGATATTCACCCGCTATATATTCGAACGGGGTGAGAGGGAGTTCGCTGCGCAACATGCTCACCATAAGTTCCGTCACAACATTTCCCATCGCCCTGGCCTCACCGGTGAGCGGTCGGTCGGAGTCGGGAAGGCGGTTGAAGAACTCGTTGACGGCACGGGTGACGAGAGGATCAATGTGAGCGGCTACGGATGCCTTGTCACCGGTCCAGGAGTCAATATGGCGTGCGGTGATGCTTACCGGCCCTTCATGTCCCGGCTTGCGGGCCGAGTTGTAGAGATTCTCGGCCACTTTGTGGAATACATTTCCGACGGTTATGGCGTCGATGTGTTCCATCTCCTCCTTCCGGAGCGACACGTGGCCGAAATATTTGAGGTAGAACTGCAAGGGACATTTCAGGAATGTCTTGATCGCCGTGACCGAGAGGTTTCGGCCTCCGGGTCGGGAGTATTCATCGAGGAACCGGAGGATCTTCTCATCCTTGGGGATGGAGATCTTCTCGGAAACCGCGGGGAGTGCCGGAAAGACCGCCAGACGATGGCGCACTTTACTCTCGGGAAAGAGATAGAGCAACTGGGCAACATAGCGCGACACTTCGCTCGATCCTATGCCGCTGTCGCGGTTGTCATAGAGGAGCGTGACATGGCTTGCACGCGAGATGAGGCGGTAGAAATAGTAGGAGAAAATCGACTCCTGATGGTCGGTGGTCGCCATGCCGTAGGCGCGCCGCAGTGAGTCGGGGATAAACGAGCGTGTGAAGATTTTCTGCGGAAAGACGCGCTCGTTCATCGAGAGAATTATCAGATTGTCAAAGTCGAGCGAACGTGTCTCGAGCACACCCATCACCTGAAGTCCGCTAAGCGGTTTTCCGGCGAAATTAATGGATGCCGACCCGATTGACCGACGCAGCATGAGAAGAAATGTCTCCTCGCTCATCGAGATGCCCCGGCGGTCGATGGCCGACTTGAGTTCTTCGAGCGCCGCAAGCCACGCGCGGATATAATAGATGTCGACATTGGCTGCAAGATCGCGGCCGTCGGAATCGTCGACCTCTTCGGTCTCACCGTCGGCACTTTCGGAAGAGTCAGTTTTCCCTGGCATGAGTGCGCTCAGGCTGTCGAGCAGCGTGAGCAGTATTTCATGAAGGTGCGTGTAGATGCCTTCGGAAAGCGAATCGCGGTCGACCTCGAGAGGACGGAAGAGTGTGGCCACAACGGGCAGACGTTGTTCAAGCAGACTTGCAGGCACCATGTAGAGACGCCGTGCAGCGATGTCAGACAGCATCTCCGTGCAACCGTTCCTGTCGAGTCGGTTGAGCAACGGATGAGTGAGCAACGACGTCACATCGCGATAGAAGAAATGCCATTCGCCGTAGGTGAAGGTCGCTTCCGAGTGCATGTGGATCAGAGTGTCCATGAACGATGCGAAAGGTGTCGTGCGCAGGGGAAATCCCATCGTGACATTGAGGGAGGTGATCGACTCGGGCACGGCGTTGATCATCGACATGAAAAGTGATTCATCGGGGAGCACGACGGCAGTCCCGATGGCATTGCCGGGATTTCTGATAGAGCCGTCCTTTATCCATCCGGCAATGGTCTGCCCCGCGAGTTTGGCCTGTCCGATGGCTGACGGGACACCGGTCACGGTGATCTCAGGATAGACCGGATCGGCTGAGGGGGTTGAGGCCGGAATAGGGTAGCGCGAAGGGAAATTGAGTATGTTGCGACGCATGAAGCGTGCGGCACGGTTTTCCTTCATGGCGAATGCCGGCGACTCGAAATCCCAGTAGAAGTCGGCTTTACCCATCTCGCGCAGTCGTGTCATGATGATGAATTCGCTGACCGTTATCACGTTGAAGCCGACGAAAATGTAACGTTTGAAGGGGAGGGCGGGAGGATCGTCGGCGCGGAGACGTTCGACAGCCTGACGGATCATCATTCCGTCGGTGCCGAGACCGTCGGACCGGAGTGTCTCCTGAAAAGAGGTATAAAGTTCGAGCAACACCTCCCACAGGCGCACGAATTTCCCTTCAGGGGCATCGGGACGCTCAGGATCGGAGTTGACATGCTTCCAGAATTCATCGGGAGAGGTGGGAGCGAACACTTCACCCCAGTAGCGGCTGAGCACTTCCTTCTGGAGCGGAGTGAGGAAGTCGGTGGCAATCTCGCGCACTCTCTTGAGATTGACGAACAATCTGGCCGGATCGACCATATAGCGGTCGACATCGTTGAAATCGCTGAGCAACATCTCTCCCCAGAACAGAAAACGGTCGAAGTCGAGCCGGTCGTTATCGTCGGCTCCTTCGGGAGCCGTCATCAGGTCCTTATATTTATGATAGAGCAGAAAGATGGCGTCGAGACGCGAAACGGGAGTCAGATCGGAGAGCGAGCGCACCATCTCGGAGATGGTGGTGGTGTGAGGCATGATGAGAGGACGGTCGCCCGCTAGTTCGGACAGGTAATGCTCGAAGAATGTCGCAGCACGTTTGTTGGTGAATATGAAGCAGTAGTCGGCGAGCGCATCGCGTTCGGCCCCGATATAGACCTGTGCCACCTGACGCAGAAATGGAGTCATAGAGATTAAAGCGGGTATTAACAGTTCTTGATGAGCATTATCATTTTGATGGCCACATCGAAGTTGACGATTTTTCCGTTGGCGTTACCGGCGATGTCGGTAATGGCACGGTCCATGACCGAGACAATGGCAGGAGCGTTCCGCTCGCTTACGAAACGGGCGAAATTCCTTGAGAATGCTTCTTCGTCGCGCGTAAGGTAGTTGAGCGACTCCACACCGAAGTTGTAGACGAAATTCTCGCGGATGAGCCGCTGGCAGAATGAGTAAAACCTAAGTTCGCTCTCGCGGCCGAGAGCGGCGATGTCGGCACTCCATTCCTTGAGACCGCGCACATCGCGCTGGTAGGCGAGACGCATGAGGCGTTTGAAGTGATCGAAATAGAGCCGGCTGACACTTGTGGCGTCGAGCTGACGCAGGGCTGCGTTCATGTCGCCTTCGGCAATGTGGGCCACGGCGAGCGCGTCGGC
>CAMWGM010000107.1 GCA_947173755.1 uncultured Muribaculaceae bacterium | reverse complement strand
GCAGGAGATTGTTTGACGAGTTGGTCGGGAGCGGCAGGGTCATATCCGGCTTCCAGTAAGTCGATGCCAGATGGGTGTTCTCGCCCAGATCCATGAAGCCGACGAAGTTGCGCGCCTGCTCGAAGTTGGAGTTCTTGTTTGTGATCCAGACTTCGATACGAGTGATTTTTATACCCGACGAGACAAACGGGAGTTTCGAGGCAAAGCGGTCGTAGTTGTCGCGGAAAAAATGACCGAGAAAGAAGTGACGGTTCTGATCATAATCGTCAACCTTGACTGTGAACTCTGTAGTCTGAGCCCCACCCTTCGAACTTACCGATGTCGATTGTGACTGTTGCTGCGATACAAGGGCCGTGGTGGTAAGTTTGCCGAACTGCAGTTTAGCCTTGACACCGAAAAGAGCCGTCGATCCGCGGATGAGCGACGAACCTGTAGTCATAGAGACATTACCTGCCTCGATCTGCTTGACAATGTCATCCTCCTCGCCGTCATAGGCCAGTTTGATGTTTTTGGAGTCGAAGTCGAAAGTAGCGTCGGTATTATAAGTCATGTTGAATTTCATGCGCGTCCCGACGCCTGCCTGAATTGTCGCCTGAATTTTCTGGTCGAAATCAAAATACGTGTGACGGCGAGACTGAAGAGACAGCGCAGGGTTGTCGGTCTTGTTTGACTTCACACCGAACGACATCATTACGGAACCCTGTGTCTTCAGACTGACTCCTCCCGGGCCGAAAATCTTGTCTAACGGGCCGAGAGCGAAATTCATATCCAGTATATTGAAAGGCTCTTTATCCTTCTCGCCTTTCACCGAATCGGAGTTACGCTGGCGGAAATAATGTTGCATTGCCAGACGGTTCTGCCATGCGTTATATTGTGCCTGCGTAAGGTAGAAAGGTGTCGTGACGTCACGGTCGCCGAGACGGGTACGCACGACGTAGAAACCGAGCTGCGGGTCGAAATCAACGGTGGTCGTGATGTTGGAAGGGTTGGAAAGATCGGCCGCAAATTCCGCTTTCATCAGGTCCTCATAAGACTGCGGGATAGCGTTTGACACCGGATAAGGCATCATCACCGAGTCGGCCGCATTCAGCAGGGGCTGACCAGAAATAACTGTAGGAGGAGGAGTGAAACCGGGCGTGACGAATTTCGGCTGAGTCTGCGCTGACATGACAGAAGGGGTCATGATGAGGTACATCATGACTATAAAAGCAAATAAATTTCTGTATGTCAAGCAACTGTGTTTCAAATGACCGGAAAATGTCGGAGAGCGGACGAGCCTAAATCATCGCCAGAGCCTTTTTGATGGCAACGTCGACCTTGACGGCAGGATCGGCATCGAAAATCCGCCGAAGCACCTTCACGCTCTGAGGCTTGGGAAATCCGAGTGCCAGCATCGCAGCAAGCGCTTCCTCGAATACTTCTCCATAGGCTGCCGCAGGGTCGCTCTCCGTCTTGATTGATAACGCTTCAGCCGAGGGTTTTATTTTATCCTTCAGGTCAACTATGATGCGTTGGGCGGTTTTTACACCGATACCTTTCACGTTTTTCAGCCGTGAATGATCTCCTGACGTGATGACCGCCTCGAGTTCGGGAACCGTGAGCCCCGAGAGAATGAGCACAGCGGTGGTTGGACCTACACCCGACACTCCGATCAGAAGTCGGAACAACTCGCGTTCGCGGGCCGAAGAAAATCCGAAAAGAAGATGCGCATCCTCGCGGATCACTTCATGAAGAAGCAGTTTCACTTCGCCATTCATATTTGAAAGGTCCGTGTATGTAGCCACGGTGATGGTGGCCATATAACCAATCCCTCCGGTTTCAATCACGGCATAAGCGGGAGTGAGTTCGGAAATAACACCTTTAATATATTCCAGCATCTTGATAATGACTTTATTTGCAATAACGTGTTGCAGACCCTCTTTATTGTCAATATTAACGGTTCGCGGACAATGATAAAAATTTCGGCATATGGACGGGATTAAAGCTGAGGTTTCTATGATTTTTCTAAAGAAACACTAAATTATGTGAAGGCCTTTTGGATAACGACAGGAAAAGTATTAACTTTGCACCCGTCGGAAAGTCCGCAACGACTCTGCGACATGTCGTTCTCCTCTCTCTCTTTCTCTCCTCACCCTCTCCTTGTTTTCTCCGACCGAGAGGGGAACATAACCAAATCAATCCGTCAACAGAAATCATGACTGAAAGACAATTCCGATTTTATCGCTCCGGGTTTTTCTTTTATCGGGTCACCGGTAAGAGACGGGTCGATAATGCCGGTTTTGCCACGGCAGCCAGTTGAGACAAAATATGGTCGGATCAGACCGACCTGACGCAGTCAAACCCGTCTCCCGAATTTTCTAGCAGGGAAGCGGGCGTTTTTTATTTTAATCAATGTCAGAACAGGACAGCAGGATGAAAAAGATTACCATACAGGGTGTGGCAGGATGTTTCCACGATGCCGCAGCCCACATATATTTCGGCGATGAAGAGATCGAAACTATCGAATGTGAAACATTCACGGATATGTTTGAAACTTTGTCGACCGATGCTTCGCTCATTGGTATGGTAGCCATCGAAAATACTATAGCCGGGTCGCTGCTTCAAAACCACGAATTGCTCCGACAGAGCAATCTCCGGATAATCGGAGAAATCAAACTCCGCATCAGCCATGTGCTCTGCGCACTTCCCGGAAAGACTATTGATCAGTTGACCGAGGTCAACTCCCATCCGATGGCCCTCATGCAATGTGAGCAATTTCTCCGCCGTCATCCGAATCTCAAAATGGTCGAGGTTTTCGACACTGCCGGGAGTGCCCGCGATATCGCAACCAACCGCCTCGAAACCCACGCTGCAGTGTGTGGCGAATATGCCGCCGGTCTTTACGGACTCGATATCCTGGAGCATGGCATCGAGACCAACAAGCGCAATTTCACACGTTTTCTTGTCGTGGCCGATCCGCTTCTCGCTTCGGAAATCGGCCCTGCCGAGCGCGACATCGACAAGGCATCGATAGTCTTCACTCTTCCGCACGTGAATGGAGCGCTTTCGAAAATCCTCACCATCCTGTCGTTTTATGACATAAATCTCGTCAAGATCCAGTCAACTCCGATTGTCGGCCGGGAATGGGAATACAGGTTTTATGTCGATCTGACGTTTGACAGTCTCGTGCGTTATCATCAGGCCATCGACGCATGTCGCCCGCTTATGCGCGATTTAACTATTCTCGGTGAATATCAGGAAGCAAAAAAGACACATTGATTATGAAAGAAATTGTCCCGGCCCGTCGTGTGGCCGACATCAAGGAATATTATTTCTCAATAAAACTCAAGGAAGTGGCCGCCATGCGCGCCTCCGGCATCGACGTGATCTCTCTCGGCGTCGGTGGCCCGGATCGCTCACCTTCGGAAGAGGTCATAGAAACTTTGCGCGAACAGGTTCTGCGTCCTGATGCCCACGGCTATCAACTCTCCACGGGACTGCCCGAACTGCGGCGTGCCTGGGCGAGATGGTACAGGAAATGGTATGGTGTCGATCTCGATCCTGTCACAGAGGTGCTCCCCCTGATCGGCTCGAAGGAAGGTGTGCTCCACATCTCGATGGCGTTCCTCAACGAGGGTGACGGTGTGCTTGTGCCTGATCCGGGATATCCGACATATTCATCCGCGAGCCGGATAGTCGGGGCTCGTATTGTCAAATACGGATTGACGGAGGCGAACGGCTGGCAGCCTGACTGGGAGGCTATCGAGAAGCAGGATCTCTCGGGCGTCAAACTTATGTGGATGAATTATCCCCATATGCCTACAGGTGCGAAAGCCTCGATGGAGACTTTCCATAAGGCTGTCGAGTTCGGAAAGCGTCACGGCATCGTCATAGTCAACGACAATCCCTATTCCTTTATCCTCAACGATCATCCCCGCAGTATCCTGGAAGTCGAGGGGGCCAAGGATATCTGCATCGAGATGAACTCACTGAGCAAAAGCCATAACATGCCGGGATGGCGCGTCGGTGTCGCCATCAGTAATCCCCGTTTCATCGGTTGGATCCTGAAGGTGAAGAGCAACGTCGATTCCGGTCAGTTCCGACCGCTCATGCAGGCCGCAGTGCGTGCCCTCGATGCTCCGGCAGAGTGGTATAAGGAGGTCAACAGCGTCTATGCCGATCGGCGCAGGATTGCCGGACAGATCATGGAATCCATCGGTTGTGAATGGGATCCCGCTCAGTCCGGCCTATTCCTCTGGGGACGCATCGCCGACCCCGCCGTTTCGTCCGAGCAACTTGCCGACCGTCTTCTGAAGGAATGTGCCGTCTTTGTGACACCCGGTTTCATATTCGGAGCAAACGGCGCCCGATACATGCGCATTTCTCTTTGCGCCCCTGAAGACAGGATGCTCGAAGCGCTCGAGCGTATTAAGACCTCCGGTCATTCTTCCCAATCTCAAAACTGAAAAAATGGAAAATATTCTCCCTCTCGCCATTGATGGCGCTGATCTTACAAAACCGATAATCATCTCCGGACCCTGCAGTGCGGAAACCGAGGAACAGGTGCTTGACACGGCCCGTCGCCTGGCGCGATCGGGTGTCAAGGTCTACCGTGCAGGTATATGGAAACCACGCACCAAACCGGGAGGCTTCGAAGGTGTGGGAATTCCCGGCCTCGCGTGGCTCAATAAAGTGAAGGAACAGACCGGCATGAAAACGTCGACCGAGGTTGCCAACCGCGGTCATGTCGAGGCTGCTCTTGAATACGGGGTAGATCTGCTCTGGATCGGCGCCCGCACGACGGCCAATCCTTTCGCCATGCAGGAGATTGCCGACGCGCTTCGCGAAAGCGGCAAAGATATTCCGGTGCTTGTGAAAAATCCTGTCAATCCCGATCTCGAACTTTGGATCGGAGCACTGGAGCGACTCTATAATGCCGGGATAAAGCGACTCGGGGTCATTCACCGCGGTTTTTCGACTTACGGCGAAAAAGTCTACCGCAACTCTCCCAACTGGCGTATACCCCTGGAACTACGTGTGCGTTATCCGAAAATTCCTATCATCTGTGATCCGTCGCACATCGGCGGTAAACGTGAACTGATCGCTTCACTCTCGCAGCAGGCGCTCGATATGGGTTTTGACGGTCTCATTGTCGAAAGCCACTGCAATCCCGACTGCGCATGGAGCGACAAGAATCAGCAGATTACACCCGAAGTCCTTGGCGTGATACTCGACAACCTCGTTTACCGCGATGCTCCTGTGCCGACAGAGAGTCTTCAGACACTCCGTCGGCAGATTGACCAACTCGATAACGAACTGCTCGAGATCCTGTCGAAGCGAATGAACGTGTCGCGCGAAATCGGTGCATACAAACTTGCCCATAACATGCCGGTCGTTCAGCCCGCACGTTATGGCGACATAATGACCTCCCGTGTTCTCGCCGCCCGTCAGGCCGGACTCGGTGAAGAATTCATGCGTCAGATCCTCTCGGCTATCCACGAAGAATCGGTGCGCATTCAGGTTGAAATTTCAGAGAAAAAATAAGTATGAAGATCCTGATACTCGGTGCCGGGAAAATGGGCACCTTTTTCTGTGACTTGCTTTCCACCGACCATGAGGTGGCCGTCTACGATCCCGATCCGCGTCGGCTGCGTTTCACGTTCAATGCCGAACGCTTCACGACCCCTGAGGAGATCCGTGTATTCGAGCCGCAGATCGTCATCAATGCCGCGACGGTCAAATATACGATCGAGGCATTTGAAAATGTTTTGCCCTATCTCCCGAAAGGGTGCATCCTGAGCGACATCGCGTCGGTCAAGACAGGCCTCCCCGAATGGTATGCGAAGTGCGGACATCCTTTCGTCAGTACC
>CAMWGM010000106.1 GCA_947173755.1 uncultured Muribaculaceae bacterium | reverse complement strand
CGTATGGCTCCCCTAGGCAACGCAACCGCCGACGAATGTGCCGACTATTGCATCATGATGTTCTCCGATCTGACACGTAAGGTGACGATGCAGAACCTCTTCCATGACGGCGGCTTCTCGTCGATGGGCATGAGTCTCCGCGCCATGGACCAGTATGAGAAGTCGTTTGATCTCTACCGCAATCCTGACGGAACAATTCAGTACGGTTAATTCTATTTTCGGTTCAAATTATGGAAAACATAATCAATCAGCGGCTTGCGTCGCTGCGCGACCAGATGCGTCAGGCCGGGATCAGCGCGGTGATAATGCCCCGCACCGATGCGCATCTGAGCGAATATATTTCATCTCACTGGCATATCGTCCGCTATTTCAGCGGATTCACCGGATCCGCAGGCCTCATGGTCGTGACGCTCGACGATGCCCGTCTGTGGGTAGACAGCCGTTATTTTCTCCAGGGAGAACAGCAGATTGCCGGCACAGAGATAAAACTGATGAAGGATGGTCTTCCCGACACTCCTTCATATACTCAGTGGCTTCTCAGCACACTGGCTCCCGGATCAACAGTCGGTATCAACGGTCTTCTTCTCTCGGTCGAGGATACTGCAAGACTCCGTTCCGATCTGGCCGGACGTAACATGGAACTGAATGTCAATTTCGATCCTATTGACAAGGTTTGGCTGGATCGTCCCGCTTTGCCGACAGATAAAGTGTTTGTTCACGATGTCAAATATGCAGGTGAGGAAGCCAAATCGAAGATCGGCCGTATTCTCGCGGCAGCAAAGGAACAGGGTGCAGAAGCCTATTTCACTTCCGCGCTCGACGAGATCGCATGGATTCTCAACATCCGTTCAAACGACGTGCCTTGCAATCCCGTTGCAACATCGTTCCTGTATATCTCTCCGGAGGGATCGACCCTTTGGATCGACGATGTCAAACTCACTCCGGAAGTGGCTGCTCATCTCGAAAAAGCAGGTGTCAGAACCGCTCCCTATCAGGATGTTAATTCCGATCTGATCCGAATCCCGAAAGAAACTAAAGTGCTTCTCGACAAGGCGAAAGCATCCGGTGCGATTGCCGAGGCTCTTGCCGGACATGCGGTGATCGGATCTTCGCCGGTTGCTATTCCCAAGGCTGTCAAAAACGCTGTCCAGATCGAGGGAATCCGTACCGCTCATCTGCGCGACGGAGTCGCTATGGTGCGTTCACTCATTGAGATCGAACGCATACTCAAGGCCGGCGAACCTCTGACGGAGATAGGTGTGGCAGAAATCCTCCTCGAAAACCGGAAGAAGGGTGATCTTTTCTTCGATCTCTCGTTTGACACCATCGCCGGGTTCGGTGCCAATGGAGCGATAGTCCATTACACCGCCAGTGAAACCTCAAACAAGAAGATCGAGGGTAATTCGCTGCTCCTGATTGATTCAGGTGCAAACTATCTTGACGGAACGACTGACCTCACGCGAACGATTGCGATCGGCAAACCTTCCGACGATATGCGCCATGATTTCACTCTTGTCATGAAGGGTCACATCGCTATTGCGACCTCCGTCTTCCCCGAGGGAACACGCGGCGCCCAACTTGACGCCATGGCCCGCTTGCCGCTCTGGAAAGAGGGCAAGAGTTATCTGCATGGAACAGGTCACGGAGTCGGACATTTCCTCAACGTCCACGAGGGCCCGCAGAGCATCCGGCTCAACGACACGATGGCTCCCCTCACTCCGGGTATGCTTACCTCCAACGAGCCGGGTGTATATCTCGAAGGACGCTACGGAATCAGATGCGAGAATCTTGTGTTGACAATTCCTTCGATGACCACAGAGTTCGGTCATTTCTATGCTTTTGAGACAATCACGATGTGTCCTTTCGACCGCTCGCTTTTCGAAACATCCATCATGTCGGATGATGAAATCGGTTGGGTGGATGCCTATCATGCTACTGTTTACGAGAAGTTGGCTCCTTATCTGAATGCCGAAGAGAAGGAGTGGCTCAAGGCGGCCACGGCCCCACTCAATAAATAAGTTTTATCGAATATGGCTTTAATAATTCCTGTAAGAGGCTTTACTCCTGCGATCGGACCTGACACCTTCCTTGCCGAGAATGCAACGGTGGTCGGAGATGTCGTGATCGGATCGGAATGCAGCATCTGGTTTAATGCAGTGATCCGCGGCGATGTGAACAGCATCCGCATCGGCAATCGTGTCAATATCCAGGATGGTTCGGTGCTTCACACTCTCTATCAGAAATCGACTATCGAGATAGCCGATGATGTTTCCATCGGTCACAATGTCACAATTCATGGTGCGAAGATCGCGCCTTATGCCCTCATAGGTATGGGTGCGGTCGTGATGGATGATGCCGAAGTAGGCGAGGGTGCCATCGTAGCCGCAGGTGCCGTGGTGCTTTCACGCACGAAAATCGGTGCTCACGAACTGTGGGGTGGTGCTCCTGCCAAATTCATCAAGAAGGTTGATCCCGCGCAGGCCAAGGAACTCAATCAGAAGATAGCGCACAACTATCTGATGTATTCCAAGTGGTATCAGACCGAGGATAAATGATCTGAAAAAACATTTAGTTGAAGACGGACGGTTTCCGATGCAGAATCGAAACCGTCCGTTTTACTTTAAATATTATCCGATCGTCCGTGGCAAAGGATCATTATCGCACTGTTTTCTTATCTCTTCGATTGTAATTTTGCAAAGAAAAATCGAGTTTTTATGAAAACCGGAAAGATCAAATCATTTTTGCTTATCTCAGCGGCAGCCGCCTCGCGTCTGTTTATAAAAATTGCTTTACTGGACATGGCTCCGGACAGGAAATGCTCACTTATGACGACAGTGTCACGAATCATCGAGGGGAAAATTGAAATTTCCCCGGCATATTTTGAGGGGGAAGCGGAAGAAGAAATACTTGTTGAACTCGAAAAGGCTGTCAAACGTTCGGCAGCTGCACGTGCCGCAGCTGTCCGCAGGAAGGAAGAACGATTGAACGCGACTATTGATTCAGCCGCTATGGTCGAAGTTAGGGCCGTGAATGAAGTAAGTGTGTCAGCAGTTGTTTCAGATCATGAAACGATATCACTTGTAAATGAGTCGGAAAATAAAACTTTAGAACCAGAAATTAAAAGTTTATCCGAACCACGCCGAAGGAAACGAAAAAGACGTGGACGCCGTCGTGCCAAGAGGATATAAAACAAAAAACCTGCCTCTAAAGAAGACAGGTTTTGGAGGTTCCTAGCAGAATCGAACTGCTGTAAACGGTTTTGCAGACCGGTGCCTAACCACTCGGCCAAGGAACCTTGTTTTGTGGTTTTGCGATGCAAAGTTAAAACTTATTTTTCACACATCCAAATTTTTCGATGTATTTTTTTGAATGGGAATTCAGGAAAACAGATTGTTCAGACATGTATACACTCAGTCTTCTTCGTTTGAGGGGTGGCGGTCATTTTGAAGTTGCTCTTGATACGGTTCGTCAGAAAGTTTGTTGAGACGGTCAATCTCCTCACGAAAGTCCATGAGTTCATCCGATGATAAATCAGGATTGCGTTCCACATATTCCTCAAGCACTTTGGCAGCAGCCTTAGCACCACGCCGGTCGCCATATTCATGTGCTTCAATGAAATATTCCACCGCTTTTCCGGCCGACTCTTCGCATCCGATCCCGTCGGCATAGAGCCAACCGAGACGATAGGCATACTGTTCGGGATCAAGTCGGGCCGCGATTTCGGTCCATTTAAATAGTTTGGATCGCCATTCGTCATCCTCGAAATACTCCGGCATCACGAGATTCCAGAAATAGTCACTCAGACGAGCGGCCGCATCAACATAGTGATCGGTAATTGACTCGAGATATTCCACTCCGATGTCGGGATCTCCTCCTGCGGCCGAGTCAAGATAATAGTCGCCTAACCAGAAGAGTGCAGGATCTTTCCAGCGGCTTTCCCGGCGCGCACAAAGTTCGTAGAAATGTTCGGCGTCATAATGGTCATACTTCTGACGCGCACCTCCGGTTGCCTGATCGGGGGTTTCTGCGTTGTCACACATATATCCAAGCATGAAATATCCCAGTGGATCTTCGCCGTCTGCCGCTTTCTCGGCCGATTCGAAACTTTTCTCGAGATCAGCCGGATAACCTATGCCTTCATGATACATCAGAGCCTGCAGTCCGGCCCGTTCGTAACTTTCGGGAGAATTTTCTATCAGATTGACAATTTCGGCAGCAATGTGGGGATCTTCTTCGAGTCGGGAATAAAGTTGGTGAAATTTATCAGATAAAGTCATATTCATACATCGATGGCAATTACTGTGATGTTATCTTGGCCGCCTGCCCTCATGGCTTTGTCAAGGAGAAGTTTTACGTCTCCTCCTGACACTTCTATCTCTTCGTCGGAAAGCATATCGGTCAATCCGTCCGAACAAAGTATATATCTGTCACCGGGGAGTGGAGTTAGAACCGACAGGTCGGAGAAAAATTCATCCGGTCTCTTGCCCATGAAGTTATATATAAGATTGGAAGGTAACTCGGGATTACCGGTACGCGCGCGCTCGGAGTGATCAGTAGAAAGCCTCTTGAGTATTCCTGATCTCAACCGGTAGCAACGGCTATCGCCGACATTTAGTAGAAAAGCCTTTCCGCAGGTAAAAATGAGCGAAATGAATGTCGTTCCCATTTCCGAAATCCCGGAACGCAACGTCGCGGTTGATGTAACAAGCCGGTTTGCATCCTTCGCCCAAGTCTTTATTTCCTGGATCACAGAGGCTTCATCGCGGAGGTTGATGGTTTTGATGAAAGAGGCAAACGACCGGCACACGATCTCTGACGCAATTCCGCCCCCTTCATGACCACCCATTCCGTCGGCTACGGCAAAAGCCGTACATTCCGTTTCGGTTTCACCTTCAATAATTCCGTCACGAATGAAGCGTCCTGCCGCATAAGCCATATCTTCATTATTAGCGCGCACCCGGCCTGTGTCGCAGACAACTTCATATCTTATCCTGCGCGTCATTCCTCCAATACGTCAAAAATATATGTCCCGACATCTACTTTATCTCCCTTCTCGAATTTCACGGGAGTATTCGCCGGTACTTCCCGGTCATTGATATAGGTGCCGTTGGTACTTCCGAAATCAATTATGTGCCAGATTCCGTCCCGTAGAACGAATTTTCCGTGGCGACGCGAGATGAGCGGTAGATCCTTGAGTAATTCTGCATAGCGACTCACTTTGCGTCCTATCAGGGCCTCGTCTTCCGGTATGATAGAGACATCTCCGTTCCTTAACTTCAGTAGGATGCGTTTCGTGCGGCTGCCGGTTGTTTTCTGACCTTCGGCATTGACTTTCCGGGCTATCATCGGGTGTCCGCATTCGGGGCAGAAAGGATCAACGCCGAGAGTGCCGCACGCAACACACTCAAGCAATTCTGCACCGCACATATCGCAATACAGGCTGTCGTCAGGGATTTTTTCGCCACATGCCGGGCATTCCAATTCTTTCATGGCTTTCTGAATTCCGGTATGTCGACACCCTCGATCGTAGAGAGGAGATCCGGATTACTGTCTATTTCACTTGTGTCACATGCAATACGGTTACCTTGAAGTTCGACCGTTTCATTAAGAAGATTGACAGCCTCACGGGCATTCCCGAAGTGAAGGCCTTTGTTTTCAACCATCTTTCCGATATATGTCGATGCCAATCGTTCCGCTGCCGGGGTTAGTTGAAAACCCCTCTTCTTAACGTTGAGTTTGAAAATTGCAAACAGTTCGTCGGCATCATAATCATCTATGTGGAACTTCTTGTTGAAGCGGCTCATCAGACCCGGATTTCCACGACGAATCAGTTCCTCCATACGGTCTTTGTAGCCGGCGATTAC
>CAMWGM010000105.1 GCA_947173755.1 uncultured Muribaculaceae bacterium | reverse complement strand
GCGACGGATGATGTCCTTACCGCAGTCAACCCAGATGTTCTTCTGGACGTCGAACTTCACATAGTTCTGTCCGGCGATGGCGCTGTAGTTACCCCACTGGCCATCCTCCTTGAGCAGATTGTAGAAGGTATTGTTGTTATAGGTATTGACCATCAGTTCCGTCTCCTTGTCATAACCGTAGCGGTCAAGACGGGCCGAGTTGTTGTAACGGATGAAGTACTTGGCAACTTCGCCATTACCGTAGATGGTGGAGTTCTTGACGGTGAAGTCCTTTGCACCACCTGCCTTGAACGAGATGAGAGCCTCATTCTCTACATCGCTTGTCGGGAGGTTGAAGTTGACAGTATCGAAGGCCATGTTGACCACGCAATACTTCACGTTGTTGTCATAGAAGATCGAATTCTTCATGCTGTCGACAGTGAGGTTGGTGACAGTCACTGAGTCAACACGATAATAGGAGTTAACCTCCGGAGCAGAAGGCAGAGCGCTCATGAGGATCATCGGGGCATTTAGCGCTGCAGCGTTCACCTTTGCACCGTTGCCCTGGATAGCGAGCGCACCGGGAACGACTATCGACGAAGCGAGCGTAACCTCAGCGTTTTCTGCGATAACCACTGTGGTGGAACCTACGAGTGTTCCGGCATTCTCTTTCTCAGCGACAGCAGCCTTGATCTTGGCAGCGATCTCGTCACCGGCAGCGATGTTGACCGTGATGTCGGTTGTCGGAAGTGTGCCGCTGAACTCGGCTACCCATTTGGGAGCACCGGTCTTATACTGAGCCTGCTGGGTTGCTGCACCTACAGTGAAGTCGGCAGCGGCAGCATTTACGAATGAGGGATTTGTTGTGAGGATGGTTCCGCTATTGTCATAAGAAGCCTCAGAAGATGCGAGGTTTGCACCGTTGTTATAATAGGTATTGTAGTTGAATTCTACGGGCGAATCTGGGTTGAGAGTACCACCTACCAACCGGCGAATTATGTTCTCACTGCAATTGACCCAGATGTTATTCTCAATGTTAAATTTTGAGTATTTCTGACGTTGAATGCCATTGTAGTTACCCCACTGGCCATCTGACTTGAGAAGGTTATAGAAGGTATTGTTGAGATAGGTCATTGTCTGGAACTCGGTATCCTTATCATAACCATATCGATCCAGACGGGCATTGCTGCTATAGCGGATGAAGTATTTTGCAATTTCACCGTTGCCATAAACAGTAGAGTTCTTGATCGTGAAGTCTTTAGCGCCACCACCCTTGAACGACACGAGAGCCTCGTTCTGAACAGCGGTTGTCGGGAGGTTGAAGTTTACTGCGTCAAAAGCCATGTTGACAACGCAATAAGGCTTTTCGTTGTCATAGAAGATCGAGTTCTTCAAATTGTTTACCGTGAGGTTGCTCACAGTCACTGAATCAACGCGATAGAAATTGTTGACCAGTTCGACGGCGGGAGTTTCTGCCATCAGGATCATGGGAGCGGCGAGACCCTCGGCATCAATGGTCGAGCCATTGCCGTTGATTGCCAGCGATCCGGGAGCGACGATCGAAGCAGACAGTGTGTAGGACGCACTATCTGCAAGATTGATAGTGATGCCGCCTACCTCTTTTCCGGTAGAAGCAGTCTCTATCGCTGCGGCAATATCAGTGCCGGCGGCCGGGGTCACAACGATGTCCTCGGCTGCGGAGATACTGCCTGCGACGCAGAGAAGCGTTCCGAACAGGAGTAAGTTTGGTTTCATAAATGGTTTAGATTTTATTAGTTAATTGTGTTAGGGTATATAATTCAAGGCCTGTGATGTTGCTTAATGAAAAGACACACTTCCGCGGGCAAAGATAAAAATTTTTACCGAACAAATCAATTATTTACACTTTTTTTGAAAAGAATTCTTTTAAACTCTTTTCGGCAAAAAGAAATTCACTAATTCAGAAACCGAAAACTAAATCCTTATATTGACTGAAGGGTGAAAAACCATTGGCAAAACAATGGACATTTATCCAAAATCTTCTGCAAGCCGATCTCGTCTGCGATAAATGCTCCGTCATTGACTTTTTGATATCCGGGGATTGCCTCAATCAGTCTCTTCGAGGGAGCAAGAGTAGGCCTTGAATTAATCTCTTCTGGATTCTCAAACTCCCTGACGGCATTCTCAAGAATTGAAAAATCCATGGCTTTATTATCAAAGTTATCTTTGAATACATTTATATCGCTGAACAGCAGGCTCTCAAACTCATGTATCTGCATATACGGGATAAAGCGCGATGCAAGTTCGGGCTCTATGTCGCCTTTCATTCCGTCACACAAGGATTGCAATCTTGAAGCCAATGGGAGGATTCCCTTGCTAACCATCCATCCCGGGAAATCATAACTGTCTTTGATACCGTAATAATCCACCAGCAATGATACATAGGCATCCTTTTCATGAAGATGCATCTCGATCTGCCTTTTTATTGCAGACCATGACACAATCCCACCATTGGATCTTTTTACTAATGGTGCCTCTACATAAATGTCGGCTTTAAGCAATTCAGGAGCGAGAACATTTACACAGAATTCATGCTCGGTTGGGCCTTCGCAAACAATTATCAGTCTTTTCATACCGGTTGACCTCCTTTCATAATTCGCTGTTTCCATAGGTCTCCCAATGTATATTCATCGAGCCAATGGCTAAGTTCTCCCGCATCCAAACGTTTGATCACTGTCTCTCCATCACGCTGATCGACCGTGAGTATATCTTCCGGATCAAAATTACTTATGAGTTCTGCATTCTGGGTCGCCACTATTACCTGTGTACCTCTATTGGCAGCGCTTTTTATCAAGCCGGCCAATTTTTCAATTGCCACAGGATGAAGTCCTAATTCAGGTTCGTCAATCACTATCACCTTGGGAGGTTCGGGTTGGAGAAATAAGATTGTCAAGGCAATAAACCGCAGTGTCCCGTCAGAAAGATCATTCGGTCCATAGACAACGTCCGAGAACTTATCCGTCCATTGAAGTCTAATGTTCCCGATTTCATTTGGCGTCAGATAGAAGTCATTGAAAAAAGGTGCTACTGACTGAATCACCCGAACTATACGTTTGTATACCATCGGATGATTTTTCATAATTCCATAAAGAAATGCAGCCAGATTCGCCCCCTGCGGATAGAGATAGTATGAGTCATTTACAATATTTGATTCTACTGTAAACGGGGATGTATAACCGGTATCGTGGAAATGGAACTTCTTTATCTGTGACATATAGTTCCTGATATATTCCTCTCTTGTTTTGCCTGAGTAATGCTTTAGCGAGGTTTCGGGCTTATAACTGGTTATCTCAGTGAATGACCATACACCCGGAGCATATGAATATCCAAGTTTTTCTTTTTCCACTATAAGAGTGCCATCTGAATCCATCAGGTCTAATACATACGAATTCTTGTCTTCCCTTACTTCAATGGTTATTCGGTCAGTCGCTTTTCTTCCCTTATGAAAGAGTTTATCAACTCCACCTGACATAGCGACACTACGTGCAAGATGTCCGTTATAGGCATTACCTAATAGTGCAAATAACGAAAGGAAATTGCTTTTGCCCGCACCGTTAGAGCCAATCAATATGTTGATTGGTTTCAAAAGAACTGTTATATCTTTGAAAGACTTGTATCCTTTAACTTTTATAGAATCCATAATGACTTCGTAAGTTGTTTAAACTTTTTTACGGCGAAAAGAAATTCATTCAGGCAGAAGCCGAGAACTTCCTCTTTCAGGAGATTTCGTCAGTTTATCAGACTATTTTCAAGTTGAGAAAATCGGGGGCGACGAGAGGTGAAACGAGAGGGAGCGGCTCGCCGAGAGGCAGCAGCAGTATGTCGCCGGTCTTGAATGTAGTGCGCACCGACAGAGCCGTGATGAGTGGATTGACTATAGACTTCGCTGCGGTCGTATCATAGGTTTTCCCGCCGATCTCTACGGAGTCAGGCATCTGTTCTCCCCACTTTCCGAGCACCACCGAAGCATCGGCAAGATCGCGGAGAGAATCGAGCGCTGCATCAGCACCTGCGTCAGTTGTGGTGATATGCAGCGCAACGGTCATGGCGTCGTGATAGCGGTCGGCGAAACGTGGCGATATCGATTTGCCGAGCCGGCAGATGCGGACAGCCAGATGTGGCACCGCCATCCAGTCGGCTTCCTCCTCGGGCATGAAGAACGGATGGCCCGGAAGCAAAAGTGACGAATCGGCGTGCAGTGCGACAGCCACACGCTGAGGCAAGTCGGCCGGCGACGAGGTGAGACGGATTATCTTCATGGTTTCTCCTGACAGTTCATGCGGTTATACATCACTGCCAGATGGGCATAAATCGAAGTGTTCTGGATTGTGACGCCGGGAATAGCCGTGATATGGAAAGGAGTGAAATTCCACAAAGCCTTCGCTCCGGCCTCGGCACAGAGAGCCGCAACAGAGGCGGCGGCCTCGACAGGCACGGCGATTATGGCTATCTCGGCATTAAGACTTTTCATCTTCTCCTTCAGGGAATCGAGATGATAGACGGGACGCCCCTCGATGACCGTCCCGGTCAGTGCGGGATTGATATCGAATCCGGCAACGATGTTGAGGCCGTAACGTTCGAGACCCGAGTCAGACATAAGCGCCGCACCGAGCGACCCCACCCCCATCATCACCGCGTTATGGGTGTAACGGAAACCGAGAAAGTCGGTAAGTCCCTCTTCAAGTTGCGAGGCCTCATAGCCGATGCGGGTCTTTCCCTTGATGTTGAGATAGGAAAGATCTTTAGCGATCTGCGATGCATCGAGATTGACCTCCTTCGAAATCGCGGTCGATGAGATATACTCCACCCCGCGGGCACGCATCCGGGTGACGCATGCCAGATACCAGGGCAGGCGGCAGATGGCGGGCTCGGGGACGAAAGTCTGTGGTGTCATTTGCAATTGATGTCGTGACAAGGTTCTTTAGACGAAGTTACGCGACTGCTCCGTCTGTCAGCAGACGCAGTCTTATCAATATAGCGCAAATTTACGAAATCTTTTTCATATTGTGTCCGACCTCCCGTCATTTTTATTGAAGTTGTTCAAAAAAGATTGGCCGGAAAAGCGAAAGTCGTTTTTTTTTAGTACCTTTGCGCAGATTTGCACGGCACGTGAACAGAGTGCCTCATTGAGACTTTGAAAGACAAACCCCAGACTTATGGATCGTAAAGTACGCGTACGTTTTGCCCCTTCTCCCACAGGGCCTCTCCACATAGGCGGTGTCCGCACCGCTCTCTACAACTATCTCTTCGCCCGTGCCAACGGCGGCGACATGATCCTCCGCATCGAGGACACCGACTCACATCGATTCGTGCCCGGAGCGGAGGCATATATCATCGAGGCTCTCGACTGGCTCGGCATTAAGTTTGACGAAGGCGTTAGTTTCGGAGGCAATTACGGGCCCTACCGCCAGAGCGAGCGCCGCGACATCTATCGTAAATATGTCAAGCAACTCCTCGACGACGGTAAGGCATACATAGCATTCGATACTCCCGAGGAACTTGAGGCCGCCCGCGCAGCGACGCCCAACTTCCAGTATGACGCATCGACACGCATGAACATGCGCAACTCACTGACCATGCCTGCCGACGAAGTGAAACGCCTCATCGACGAAGGAACCCCCTATGTCGTCCGTATACTGATCGAACCCGGCAAGGATGTCACTGTCGACGACCTCGTCAGAGGAAAAGTGGTGATCAACTCGTCGATCCTCGACGACAAAGTGCTTTATAAGAGTGCCGACGACCTGCCCACCTACCACCTCGCCAACATCGTCGACGACCATCTGATGGAAGTTACCCACGTGATCCGCGGTGAGGAATGGCTCCCCTCGGCTCCTCTCCATGTG
>CAMWGM010000104.1 GCA_947173755.1 uncultured Muribaculaceae bacterium | reverse complement strand
GCCATGTTTTTTTTGTAATTTCGCGACATAAAACCCTGAACGATGTCCGACATTATCACCCTGCGTACTCCGAGAGGCCTCTTTGTGAGCGACCATCCTTTAGTGATGGGAATTTACAACGCTACTCCGGACTCCTTTTACACTTATTCAAGACAAATGAGCCTTTCAGATGCAGATGTGGAGCGGCGTTTGATCAGCATGGAAGAAGATGGTGCTGACATCGTGGACATTGGTGGGCAATCCACTCGTCCGGGAGCGAAATGTGTCTCAGCGGAAGAAGAATGGAACCGAATTGAGACTCCACTTCGCATTGCAAGAAAAACCATGAGGGCAGCCCTGATATCCGTTGATACTTTCCACGCAGAAGTTGCCCGTCGTGCTGCCGGGGAGGGCGCCGATATCATCAATGACATTTCAGGCGGAGAGTATGACAAGGATATGTTTGACACAATAGCCCGTCTTTCCTTACCATATATAATGATGCACATGAGAGGGACTCCTCAAGATATGTCGCAGCATACGTCTTATCCGTCGGGAGTAACCGCTGAGGTCATAAGGGAACTTTCGATAAAAATCCGTGATCTGAGACTGGCCGGAGTGGCAGATATCATTGTGGATCCGGGGATTGGATTTGCAAAGACCCCGGAGCAAAATTATCAGTTGATTTCCAATCTGAAAGTTATCGCTGACAGTCTGGAAGCGCCAGTACTCGTAGGGCTATCTCGCAAATCGCTGATCACTAAACTTCTTGAAATTACTACTGAAGAAGCCCTCCCGGCGACAGTAGCACTCAACACCCAGGCTATCCTCAACGGTGCATCGATCATCAGGGTGCATGACGTCAAGGAAGGATGGCAGTCCGTCAGGCTTGCCTCTTTACTTGCCGAAGCATCGGAACCTTCACTCTAAACTAACCTGAAAATGGAACACTTCGGAATACGTGATGCCATCGATATAGCGATAGTAGGACTTTTGCTCTACTATCTCTACCGGATCATGAAGGAGAGCGGAACGCTCAACATCTTCTTCGGTGTGCTGGCTTTCATCGTCGTTTGGCTGCTTACATCACAGATTCTTGACCTGAAACTTATCGGTACGATTCTTGACCAATTCATGGGGATCGGACTTCTTGTACTTGTCATTCTTTTTCAGGAGCAGATAAAACGATTTCTCGTGGAACTCGGCGACCACAAGCGATGGCGGTTCCTGAAAAAGATGTTCCGTCACCAAAAACGCATTGATCCGGGATCGACACGCCGCTATGTGCTGCCGATCGTCTATGCTTGCCTTAATATGGCTAAGACAAAGACGGGAGCCCTCATCGTCATACGTCAGGAAATGTCTCTTGAAAATTATGAAAAGAGCGGCGATATTATCGATGCTGATATCAACTCTCGTCTCATTGAAAACATATTCTTCAAAAACTCCCCACTGCATGACGGCGCCATGATAATCGATCATGACCGCATCATGAGTGCCGGTTGCATCCTTCCGGTAAGTCACGACCGAGACGTCCCGCGTGCGCTCGGTCTGCGCCATCGGTCGGCATTAGGCATATCCCAAGCCACTGATGCCTTTGCCATCGTGGTTTCCGAGGAGACCGGTAACATCTCTGTTGCTCACCGCGGGAAACTCACCACTCGTCTATCTTCGACCGAACTCGAGCACCGTCTTTCCGACATAATGAGCGACAATATCTGATTTGGCGGATTGCAAAAAAATTAGTAACTTTGTTTGCTGAAATCGCTATGCCGGCACTCCTGAAAAAGGATATGTGCGCAGCGAAAGAGGTATTGGTCCATAAGTCATACAGTCAATATTCGCTTTAAAACAAAATATGACAGAAACATCTTCAGACAACCTGTTTTCAGAAGAACTTGACAACAAGAGCAAGGAATACAGCGCGTCAAACATTCAGGTGCTCGAGGGTCTCGAGGCAGTGCGCAAGCGTCCTGCCATGTATATCGGCGACATCAGCGCCAAAGGTCTCCACCATCTCGTGTATGAGGTGGTCGATAACTCGATCGACGAAGCCTTAGCCGGTTTTGCTACGCATATAGAGGTTACCATCAACCGTGACAACTCCATCACGGTGGTCGACAATGGTCGCGGCATCCCCGTCGACATGCACGAGAAGGAACACAAGAGTGCCCTTGAGGTCGTCCTCACGGTGCTTCACGCAGGAGGTAAATTCGACAAAGGCAGTTATAAGGTTTCAGGCGGTCTGCACGGTGTTGGTGTAAGTTGTGTGAACGCTCTCTCCACATATCTTCGTGCTGAAGTCAGACGCGACGGCAAGATCTACATGCAGGAGTATTCTTGTGGCAAAGCGACATCTGAGCTTAAAGTTATAGGCGAGAGCGATTCTACCGGTACCACAATCACGTTCAAGCCTGATGCATCGATTTTCACCGTAACCGAATATGATTTCAACACCCTCTCCAACCGTCTGCGTGATCTTGCCTTCCTGAATGCGGGAATCACGTTGACTCTGACCGATATGCGTCAGATCAATGAGAACGGTGAGCCTCGGCGCGAAGTCTATTACTCTCAGGATGGTCTGAGAGAGTTCGTACAGTATATTGATTCCAACAAAGAGTCGCTCATTCAGGATGTGATCCATCTTAATACAGAGCGCCAGGGTATCCCCGTTGAAGTCGCTCTCACTTACAACACTTCCTTCAACGAGAACGTATATTCCTTTGTCAACAACATCAACACCATCGAAGGAGGCACCCATCTTGCCGGTTTCCGCCGCGGTCTCACCACGACCCTTAAGAAATATGCCGAAGATAACAAACTTCTCGAAAAGTCGAAAGTTGAGGTAAGTGGCGACGACTTCCGCGAAGGCTTGACAGCTGTAGTGTCAGTCAAGGTTCTCGAGCCTCAGTTTGAAGGTCAGACCAAGACCAAACTCGGCAACAGTGAAGTGGCCGGTGCCGTCTCGGCTGCCGTCGGAGAAGCCCTGCGCGTTTATCTTGAAGAGCATCCCCGGCAGGCCCGCGTGATCGTCGACAAGATCGTTCTTGCTGCTCAGGCTCGCAAGGCAGCATATGATGCCCGAGTAAAAATCCAGCGTAAGTCGCCGCTGAGCAGCGGAGGACTGCCCGGAAAACTTGCCGATTGTTCTTCACGTCATGCCGAAGATTGTGAACTGTTCCTCGTCGAGGGTGACTCGGCTGGTGGTACAGCCAAGCAGGGCCGCGACCGAACATTCCAGGCTATCCTTCCGCTCCGTGGAAAAATTCTCAACGTTGAGAAAGCGATGGATCACAAAATCCTCGACAACCAGGAAATCACGAGCCTCTATCGCGCGATGAGAGTCACGATCGGAACCCCCGACGATCCCAAAGAGATCAACCTTTCGAAACTTGCCTACCACAAGATAATCATCATGACCGATGCCGATGTGGACGGCTCGCATATCGCGACTCTTCTCATGACCTTCTTCTTCCGCCGCATGAGGCCTATCATCGAGCAAGGCTACCTATATCTTGCCACGCCTCCTCTCTATAAATGTACACGCGGAAAGGTCTCAGAATATTGCTGGACAGATGCCCAGGTTCAGCAATTCATTGCCGCCAACGGCGACAAGACAAAGGTTCAGCGTTACAAAGGTCTCGGCGAAATGTCGGCCGAAGAACTTCGTGATACTACCATGGATCCGGAGCAACGTCTCCTGAAGCAGGTAAACATCAACGATGCGGCTCAGGCTGACCGTATTTTCTCCATGCTGATGGGAGAAGATGTAGCCCCTCGTCGCGATTTCATTGAAGAAAACGCTAATTACGCTAATATCGACGCCTGACATAATTTCAGCCGACAGTTACGTGAGGAGGTTTTATTCCTTCGCCGGACTGCCGGCTGAACTTTTTCGGTCTCACATTTATTATATATGTGTAGGGAACTGCATAGCAATTCCTGAATAATCAAGATTTATTTATATTCACACATATCGTATTCAACACAATGTCACGTCAAAGCAAATCGTCGGCCGCTGATGCCCTCGCGAAGAAGGTAAGAGATTTTGTGGCCAAGCAGGATAATAATACATATAATTACCGTCAGGTGTCAGCAGCCATTGGTGCTCGGACACCCGTGCAACAGCGCAACGTTGCGATGTTGCTTGTCGAGATGGCTTTCAGCGGTGAAATCATTGAAGTCTCGCCCGGAAAATATAAAAGTCCTTCGCGCACAAATGAAGCCACGGGAGTTTTCTCACGTAGAAGCAACGGTAAAAATTCTGTTATTACTGACGACGATGGCGAAGTGATAAATGTGGCAGAGCGTAATTCGATGCACGCGCTCAACGGCGATCGCGTTAGGGTCAACATCGCGGCCCGCCGCCGTGGCGCCGAACCTGAGGCTGAAGTCATAGAAATCATCGAGCAAAAACCTCAGACATTTATCGGGACACTGAAAGTGGAACGTCACTACGCTTATTTACTGACCGACTCCAAATTTCTTGCCACAGATATCTTTATCCCGAGGGCAAAACTTAAAGGAGGGAAAACAGGCGATAAAGCGGTTGTAAAGATTACCGATTGGAAAGATGATCAGAAAAATCCTACAGGAGAAGTAATAGATATCCTTGGGAAAGCCGGCGAAAACAATGCCGAGATTCATGCCATCCTGGCAGAGTTTAATCTTCCCTATAAGTATCCGGTTGCTGTCGAAAAAGCAGCTGACCGAATCGGGGCAAATATCACCCCCGAAGAAGTGGCCAAACGTATCGACATGCGAGACGTTCTTACCTTCACTATAGACCCTGCCGATGCAAAAGACTTTGACGACGCTCTTTCGTTCCGCCGTCTCGAGAAGGGACGTTTCGAAGTCGGAGTCCATATCGCGGATGTAACATACTACGTCCATCCTGAAACAATCATCGACAAAGAGGCACAGAAACGAGCCACCTCGGTCTATCTCGTTGACCGCGTTGTGCCGATGCTTCCCGAACACCTCTGTAACGGCATCTGTTCGCTTCGTCCTCGGGAAGACAAGATGGCGTTTTCGGTTATCTTTGAGATGGATGAAACAGGTAAGGTGTATGATTTCAAGATCGCACGTACCGTGATACGATCCGACCGCCGGTTTACATACGAAGAGGCTCAGAGCGTCATTGAAACAGGAATCGGAGACTGCGTGGAAGCCATCCTCACTCTTGACCGCACGGCGAAGGCCCTTCGACGTGAGCGCTACGAGGAAGGATCGGTGGATTTTGCGCGCCCCGAAGTGAAATTTGATCTCGATAAGGAGGGTACTCCGACCGGAGTGTATTTCAAGGTCTCCAAGGATGCCAATAAACTCATCGAGGAGTTCATGCTTCTCGCCAATAAGACTGTCGCGACCTTTGTCGGAAAGCCTAAAGGTAAGAAGAAACCGAAAGCGTTTGTCTATCGCGTACATGACCAGCCTGATCCTCAGCGTCTGGCAGATCTTGCGGCAATCGCCCGAACTTTCGGTTTCAAGGTTAAGTCATCAGGAACGCCGAAAGAGATCAACCGGTCAATCAACAAAATGCTCTCTGAGGTGAAAGGAAAAGGCGAGGAAAATTATCTCGCCACCCTTGCCGTAAGATCAATGGCCAAGGCTATCTATACCACCGATAATATCGGTCACTACGGACTGGGCTTTCAGTATTACACCCATTTCACATCGCCTATCCGTCGTTACCCCGACATGATGGTTCACCGTCTTCTCGAGCGTTATCTCGATGGAGGACGCAGTGCCAACAAAGAGAAACTCGAGGAGCAGTGTAAACATTCGAGCGAGATGGAGCAACTTGCTGCTACGGCCGAACGTGCATCTGTCAAATACAAACAGGTCGAGTATATGGCGAGTCATCTGGGGGAGACTTATTCAGGTGTTATTTCAGGAGTAACCGAGTGGGGTCTCTAC
>CAMWGM010000103.1 GCA_947173755.1 uncultured Muribaculaceae bacterium | reverse complement strand
GTCCTTCTGCCTGCCGACGAAAGCGATCGGCGTCTGAACCATGTCCGTGCTCTGATGAGTAAAGCATCCATCGGTGCCATGCTCGTCACTGACAACGCCAACCTGTATTACCTCACGGGGCGCGTCTTCGCGGGCTATGTCTATCTGCCCGCCGAAGGTCCGGTGATCTACTTCGTGCGTCGCCCGGTCGAACTCGAGGGTGACGGAGTGGTCTACATCCGTAAACCCGAGGATATCACCCTCACGATCGGTCTGAATATGCCTCAGACCATCGGACTCGAACTTGCGACGGAGTCCTATGCCTCGGTTATGCGTCTCTCAAAAGTCTTCCCCGGAGCATCACTTGCCGATGCATCGTCGGTGCTTCGCACTGCTCGCTCGGTCAAGACAGAATATGAAATCGGGATGATTCGCCACTCGGGCGTAAAACATGTCCATGTCTACCGTCAGATACCCCGTCTTTTCCAAGCCGGGATGACCGACATAGAACTTCAGGTGGAGATCGAGAAACTCTCCCGCATGGAAGGTTGTCTCGGGCAGTTCCGCATCTCCGGTTCCTCGATGGAACTGTATATGGGCAATCTGCTCGTAGGCGACAATGCCGACGCACCCTCTCCCTACGACTTCGCCATGGGTGGAGCCGGCAGCGATCCGTCGCTTCCCGTGGGCGCGGACGGCACACCGATCCGCCGCGGAAACACAGTGATGGTCGACATGAACGGCAACTACAACGGGTATATGACCGACATGACCCGCGTCTACGCACTCGACGAAGTCAAGCCTCTCGCGCTTAAGGCTCATCAATGTTCCATCGACATCCACAAACGTCTTGTTGAGATGATGACCCCGGGAACTCCGGCAAAGACTCTCTGGGAAGAAGCCGAGAAGATGGTGAAAGAGCGTGATCTGCATGCCTATTACATGGGCCATCGCCAGCATGCGGGATTTATCGGTCACGGTGTCGGCATCGAGATCAACGAACTTCCGGTGATCGCTCCGCGCTCGCGCGATCTGCTTGCCGAGGGAAACGTCATAGCCCTCGAACCCAAATTCGTCATTCCGGGTGTCGGTGCCGTAGGCATCGAGAACACCTATGCCATGCTTCCGGACGGGAAGGTTGAATGTCTCACTCCCGCTCCCGAAGAAATAGAATATTTCCTCAGTTGAAATGATCCGAGAACTCCAGACTGTGGTGGGTCTGCTCGACACACCGCTGTTTCATAAAATAGGAGAGGCGGCCGACTCCATCGACCGCCCGTGCTATGCCGTAGGCGGATGCGTGCGCGACCTGTTTCTCGACCGCCCCGCCAAAGATTTCGACTTCGTCACCGTCGGTTCAGGCATCGAACTCGCCGAAGAGGTGAGCCGCCGTTTGGGCAAAGGTGCCCATCTGACAGTGTTCCGCAATTTCGGGACCGCGCAGGTGAAAAGCCACGATCTCGAACTCGAGTTCGTAGGCGCACGCAAAGAATCTTACTCGCGCAATTCGCGCAAACCTGTCGTCGAGGACGGCACCCTGACCGACGATCTATCGCGCCGCGACTTCACGGTAAACGCCCTCGCACTTCGCGTCAACCGTGACGGTTTCGGCGAACTCGTCGACCTATTCGACGGTATAGGCGACATGAAGAGGGGGCTGCTGCGCACACCTCTCGACCCCGACATAACATTTTCCGACGATCCACTGCGCATGATGCGTGCCATCCGGTTCGCCGCCCAACTCGGCTTCACTATAGTCGATGAAACGTTCGAAGCCCTGAGCCGGAATGCCGAGCGCATCCGTATCATCTCGCGCGAGCGCATCGCTACCGAACTCAACAAGATCATGCTCTCCCCTCGTCCGTCGCTCGGCTGGGAACTTCTGGAAAAATCAGGGCTGCTCGCCATCATTTTCCCGGAGTTTCATGCGATGAAGGGTGTGCAGGTCGTCAAGGGGCGTGCCCACAAGGACAATTTCTATCATACCCTCGAGGTGCTCGACAACGTGGCCCGCAAATCCGACAATCTGTGGCTCCGTTGGGCGGCACTTCTCCACGACATTGCCAAACCGGTCACCAAACGCTGGGACGACCATGTGGGATGGACATTCCACAATCATAATTTCATCGGAGCAAAAATGGTGCCTCGCATTTTCAACAATCTGCGTCTCCCTCAGGACACCAAGATGAAATATGTGGCTAAACTTGTCGAACTCCACATGCGCCCCATCGCACTCGTCGAGGACGAAGTGACCGATTCGGCCGTCCGCCGACTCATCAACGACGCGGGCGACGACCTCGAAGACCTTATGACTCTGTGCGAGGCCGACATCACCAGCAAAAATCAGGAGAAGGTGAAGAGACTTCTGGCCAATTTCGCCCTCGTGCGTGAAAAGATGGAGGATCTCAACGCCCGCGACAATATCCGCAACTTCCAGCCTCCGGTGGACGGAATGGAAATCATGCAGACTTTCGGCATTGGTGGTTCTCCGGTGGTAGGCACGATCAAGAGCGCGATCAAGAACGCCATACTCGACGGAGAGATCGGCAACAATCATGAGGAAGCCTATGCATTGATGCTCAGGCTCGGAGCGGAAAACGGTCTGACACCCGTAGGATGAAGACACTCATAGTCATAACGGGACCCACGGCAAGCGGGAAATCGGCGCTTGCCGTCGAGCTTGCCGAATATTACGGCACTGAGATCGTCTCGGCAGACTCGCGGCAGATATATCAAGGAATTCCTATCGGGACCGCCGTCCCATCGGCCGATGAGCGCCGGCGCGTTCCGCATCATCTCGTCGAAATCCTTCCGCTCGACTCATATTACAGCGCAGCGCTTTTCGAGCAGGATGCCCTCAGCGCGCTCGACTCAATCTGGAAAAAAAGGGATATCGCAATCCTGTGCGGAGGGTCGATGATGTATATCGACGCCGTCACACGTGGAATTGACGATCTTCCGACCATCCCCGACAGTCTCCGTTCAGAAATAAAGGCACTCTACGAGACTGAAGGACTACAGGCGATCATTGACCGTCTGAAGGATCTCGACCCCGACTATCTGGCCACGACAGATCTTTCGAATCAGCGGCGGCTCATCCACGCCCTCGAGATATGCATTCAGGCCGGAGTCCCCTACTCGTCCCTGCGGACCGGAAAAGCCAAGGAACGGGAATTCAGGATAATCAAGATGGCCATATCGATGCCCCGAGAGCGGCTGTTCGACCGCATAAACCGACGTGTCGACCGGATGGTGGAGCAAGGTCTCGAGGAGGAGGTTGAAAGTGTGGCCCATCTGCGTCATCTCAACTCGCTCAACACCGTAGGCTACAAGGAATTATTCGCAATGCGCGACGGAATTCTAAGCCGCGGCGAAGCCATCGCGCGAATTGCTAAAAACACACGCGTCTATGCAAAAAAACAATTGCTCTGGCTATCCAAAGATCCCGCCATACACTTTCTCGACGCTGACCGGCCGCTGCTCGGGCAGGCAATCACAATAATCGAACAATCACTTAAAAATCAAGACTGACAATCCCTCAGACAACCATGAAAACTTACAGGACCATTCTATCGGCCCTTCTCATCACGCTGACTTCGCTCATCTCTTTACCGCAGACACTCGCCGAAACCCCACAAAAGAAAAATAAGGTGGTGCTCTTTATCGGCGATTCCATCACCGACGGAGGTTGGGGAAGAAGCGCGGGCTATCCCAAATCATCGGCAGAACGTAACAAGAAAGACCTCAACCATCTGCTGGGTCACAGTTATGTGCTGTTCTGCTCGGGCCGTGTGCTTGCAGATAATCCCGAGGCCGACATGACGTGGCTCAACCGTGGTATTTCAGGCAATACTGTCGGCGATCTGGAAAACCGTTGGGAGGAAGATGTGATCGCTCTTCAGCCCGATCTGCTGTCAGTGCTCGTCGGTATCAATGACGTGCTGACTCATGACAAAAAATATCCGGGCGAGCCTTTCGACATCAAAGACTGGAAAAAGCGTTACCGCGTCCTGCTCGACCGTGCCCGTCAGGCTAATCCCGATCTTACACTCGTGCTTATCTCTCCCTTTGTAGGCCCACAGCCGAAAGTCTCTTCAGAGGAGACATCCGCCCGTCAGGCAGTCGTCGACGGTTGCGCCGCCGCGGTTAAAGAATTAGCGGGTGAGACAGACGCCATCTATATTGACGGAAACGGTCTGTTTCACTCGCTGACGGATAATAATCCACAGTCGGCCCGCTGGCTCTGGGACGGAGTGCATCCGACACCGGCAGGACATCAGCGTCTCGCCGATCTGTGGCTTGAAAAGGTCGATATTACTTCGAGGCTGTAGGTGCTGCAGGTGCAGTTGATGCGGCCGGCGTCGAAGAAGCGGGTATTGCCGCCGCTTTCTTCGCATCTTCTGAAAGTTCTTTCTCGATCATACGTTCGTCCTGAAGGATATTGATCGAAGTGACGTCGGCACCCGAGGTCTCATTGTAGAGACGTATTCCGAATTTCGGAGCCATGGCGATCACATGTTCCATTACGGCACCCTGAATTGCCTCGTATGCGCTCCAGACCGTGGTGGCTGTGAAACAGTAGACCTGCAAGGGTACGCCATACTCGGTCGGGGGCATGAGACGCACGAGAATTTCCATATCTTTGCGGATTGCATCGTTGTCGATGAGCCAGCTGTATAGATATGCCCTGAACAGGCCGAGGTTGGTGTCGATCGTTCCATTCATGACAGCTGTACCTCCGGCATAGTCATTGTGGCCGAGTTTCTGAAGATGCTCTATATACGGAGCGAGGCGGGGGAAGTCGGTCTTGGCCTGCTCGACCTGCTCGGGTGTGGTCTGCGCTACACTATAATAGTCAACCAGGAACTGGCGGGAAATCTGTCGGCCTCCGCTCTCCTGCATGCCCCGCCAGTTCTGGAAAGATCCCGAGACGAGCGTGTAGGGAGGAAGAGTCACGATCGTGTTATCCCAGTTCTGAATCTTCACGGTTGTAAGCGAGACATCTATCACGGTACCATTGGCAATCGTTGAAGGCACCACAATCCAGTCGCCTACGCGCAGTTCGTCATTCTGCGAAAGCTGGAGTCCGGCCACCAGGCCGAGAATAGAGTCCTTGAAAACCAACATCAACACGGCCGCGAAAGCGCCGAGTCCGGCGAGGAGTGAGCCTGGAGATTTGCCGACAATAATCGCTATCACCACTATGGCGGTCAGCACCCAAAGCACACCGACCACTGTATCATAGATACCCTTGATCGGAAGATTCTTCGTGTTGCGTGTCTCGTCAAACCGGAGCCAGATGAATTTGATCACCGAGGTGAGAGCCACAGTGAATACCACCGAAGTATAGACCAGAAGCGCACGCATGATGACAGTGTTGAGGAAACTCGACCCCACGAGAGCGAAGGGGATCAGTGCCAGCATGACGAGGGGAGGGATGATGTGGCTGCACTTGGTGAGGATATGGTGCTGCAGAATCTCCTGCGCCAACTGATTCTTGCGCCAGCCGACAATCGTGCGTGCCAGATAAAGAATGATCTGTCTGATGACCCATCCTATTGCGATCGAAGCAGCGATGATGGTCGCCACATATATTATTTCTTCGATATTTTTCTCATGTTCCAGACCTATGAAATCGAGAAAACGGTGAATGTTGCCGAGCAACCATGTGGCAACACTGTGCGAAGGGATAATTTCGAGATTAAGCATACGGACAAATAGGATTTTCGGGTGTTTGACTGAACGGGTAATAAAAGGTGACGGCATAGACGCGACGACACCTCTGATTTTGGAACAATGAACAGTCGGCTATTGTTCATCTTATCTTATCTGAAGGGGAGAAAGCCCAATTAACAGTCGTTGTCAATTCGCACCCTATCTTATTGATAAATTCATTATAATTAACTATTAAAGGCAATGGTTAACATCTTTTTAGAATATACATTAAAAATTTCATAAAATATTTTTTCACAATTCAAAAAAAGTCAGTAC
>CAMWGM010000102.1 GCA_947173755.1 uncultured Muribaculaceae bacterium | reverse complement strand
GTGCAGAACACTATCGGCTATCGCGTGCAGTTTAACAATGCCATCGGTCCGTATAAAGGGGGCATCCGGTTCCACGCTTCCGTCAATCTCAGTATCCTTAAATTCCTCGGTTTCGAGCAGACATTCAAGAATGCTCTCACCACACTCCCGATGGGAGGTGCCAAAGGTGGATCAGATTTCTCGCCCCGCGGAAAGAGCGATGCGGAAATCATGCGTTTCTGCCAGGCTTTCATCCTCTGCCTCTGGAAAAATCTCGGTCCCGACCGTGATGTTCCCGCAGGTGATATAGGCGTCGGTGGCCGCGAGGTCGGCTATATGTACGGAATGTACAAGAAACTCGTCAACGAGTGTACAGGCACATTTACGGGCAAAGGCCTGAGTTTCGGAGGTTCACGCATCCGTCCGGAAGCAACCGGTTTCGGCGCTCTCTATTTCGTGCAGAGCATGCTTGCAGCCAAGAATGACTCAATCGAGGGAAAGACAATCGCTGTCAGCGGTTTCGGCAACGTGGCCTGGGGCGCTACACTTAAGGCGACCGAACTGGGAGCCAAGGTGGTCACAATCTCCGGTCCCGACGGTTATATCTATGATCCCGAAGGTATCAGTACTCCTGAAAAGATCGACTATATGCTCTATCTGCGCGCAACCGGTGACCACATCGTCGCTCCCTATGCCGAGCAGTTCCCCGAAGCGACATTCTATCCCAACGAGAAACCGTGGGGCCAGAAGGTTGATATCGCTCTTCCCTGCGCCACCCAGAACGAAGTGGATGGTGAGGATGCCCGTCGTCTCGTCGAGAATGGCGTGATGCTTGTGGCCGAAGTCTCGAACATGGGTTGTACACCCGAGGCTATCGATACCTTTATCGAGTCGCGCACCACTTACGCTCCGGGTAAGGCTGTAAACGCAGGCGGCGTTGCTACGTCGGGTCTCGAAATGAGCCAGAATGCCGAGCATCTGCAGTGGAGCGCCGAGGAGGTCGACCAGCGTCTGCACGAGATCATGCGCAACATCCATACCCAGTGTGTCGAACACGGCACAGAGCCTGACGGATTCATCAATTATATGAAGGGAGCAAATATCGCCGGCTTCATGAAGGTGGCCGAGGCTATGATGGGTCAGGGCATCATCTGATTTCTCTGAACTGTTAAAGATAACGCGGAGCGCCGGAGGCAAGCCTTAGAGGTCATTCGCCCCGACGCCCCGCTCTATGTTTTTTTAATGCTACGATCATGCGAATAGGTTTCGATGGAAAAAAAGCGGTGTCAAATCTCACCGGGATAGGCAACTACAGCCGCGGTATAATAAATCTGACGGTGGCTGCCGGCAACGAGGCCGTTGTGTTCGCTCCGACAGAAGGTTCTGTAAAATGCCGCGCCGGGCTTAACGACTCGCCGCTTATCGAGTATCATATCCATGATTGCCATAATGCGCTTTCGCGTGAATGGTGGCGCAACAAAGGGATCACGAAGGATATCGCCTCGACGGGGCTCGACATTTTCCACGGACTCAGCAACGAACTTCCTGTCGGCATTGAAAAGACGGGTGTGAAGTCGGTTGTGACAATTCATGATCTGATTTTTCTCCGTCTTCCTTCAACCTATTCGGCCATTGACCGGGCTATTCTCAAGAATAAGACTCTCCGGGCATGCCGAAATGCCAACCGGATAATCGCCATCTCAGAGAAAACAAAAAGCGACATCGTCGAACTATATCATATCCCGGAAGAGAAGATCGAGGTGATCTATCAAGGGTGTCATGATCTGTTCTATCATCCTGCTTCAGCGCAGATGCGGGCGGACGTCAGGAAGAAGTACGGATTGCCTGACACTTACATGATCAGCGTCGGCACTATCGAGTATCGCAAGAATCATGAGGCGATTATCGAGGCGATGGCGATGACCAAGTCAAAGTTGCCACTGGTGATTGTCAGCAAGAAAACGCATTTACAGGAAAAATTACGTGAAAAAGCGGAGCGATTGGGGATGGCTGACCGAGTGATCTTCTTAAACGATGTGCCGCTTCAGGATCTTCCCGCTCTTTACCAGATGGCACTGATGGCTCTCTATGTATCGCGTTACGAAGGATTCGGTATCCCTGTCATCGAGGCATTGGCTTCAGGGACACCTGTTGTGGCTGCGACAGGTTCATGTCTCGAGGAGGCCGGAGGAAAGGGCGCGATTTACTGCGACCCTGACGATATTAACGCGATAGGGAAAGCAATCGACGACATAGCATCGTCTCCCGAACTTTTCAGACAACTCGTCGATCTGGGGCAAAAACATATCCGCAAATTTTCGGCGGAAAATCTTGCGCAAAGCATGGCTGACTTCTACAAGCGTCTGGCCGACGATTGAACCTTAGGGTGTTTACAGACGTTTCTTCTAAAAAGAAATTCTGTAAATATGAAGACATTTGAAGAAATCGGTGTGAGCGAGCCGCTACGCCGTGCGATAGAAGAACTTGGTTTTGAATCTCCGATGCCGGTGCAGGAGCGCGTGATTCCGCGTCTGCTTGGCGATGCCAACGATATTGTAGCCCTTGCCCAGACAGGCACGGGCAAAACCGCAGCCTTCGGTCTCCCGTTGTTGCAGCGTGTAAATCCCGATGAAAAACGTCCGCAAGCGCTTGTGCTTGCGCCAACGCGTGAACTGTGTCTGCAGATCGGTTCGGATCTTGTGGATTTTTCGAAATATATTCCCGGGGTGAAGGTGCTTCCTGTCTACGGTGGGTCAAGCATCGAGAGCCAGATCAGATCGCTGAAATCGGGTGTACAGGTGATCGTGGCAACCCCCGGCCGTCTTATCGACCTTATCAAGAGGGGAGTGGTGAAACTCGACGATGTCAGTACAGTTGTGCTTGACGAAGCCGACGAGATGCTCAACATGGGATTTCTGGATTCGATCGAGGAAATTCTCAGCCATGTGCCCGCTGACCACAAGACTCTCCTTTTCTCGGCCACAATGCCGGACGATATACTGAAAATCGCCAAGCGATATATGCGCGACTATGAGGAAATCGTCGTCGGTTCGAGAAACGAGGGTGCTGAAAATGTCAGACATATTTACTATATGGTCAATGCACGCGACAAGTATCTCGCACTTAAACGCGTTGTTGACAATTCGCCTAACATTTACGGTATAGTTTTCTGCCGCACGCGCCGCGACACGCAGGAGGTGGCCGACGCGCTGATCAAAGACGGATATAATGCCGAGGCTCTTCATGGCGATCTCTCCCAGCAGCAACGTGACATCGTGATGAAGAAGTTCCGCGACCATGTTGTGACTCTTCTCGTGGCAACCGACGTTGCGGCCCGCGGTCTTGATGTCGACTCGCTGACACATGTAATTAATTTCGGTCTTCCTGAAGATACTGCTGTTTACACCCACCGTTCGGGACGTACCGGCCGTGCGGGCAAGAGCGGTGTCTCTATCGCGATCATCCACTCGCGTGAACGCGGCCGTCTTCGCGAAATCGAGCGTATCATCGGCAAGAAATTCGAGCGCAAGGATGTTCCTACTCCCGAGCATATCATCGAGAAACAACTCTACAATCTTGCCGACCGTCTGGAGCGTGTGAAGGTGAACGAAGAGGAGATCGCGCGCTACATTCCCGGAATTTCCCGAAAACTTGAATGGCTCTCCGAAGACGACCTGCTGAAACGCGTAATATCTCTTGAGTTCAACCGTCTGCTCAATTATTATAAGGATGCTCCGCGTATCGACTTCATCGATGCCAAGCCGGAAAAGGAACGAAAGCCTCGCAAGCGCTATGAGAACGACGGTGACAAGGATCGCCGTGTTGCCGAGCCGGGAATGGAGCGTATCTATATCAATGTCGGTAAACGTGACGGATTCTATGCCGGAAACCTGATTGACATGCTCAATAAACTCGTGCAGGGCAAACGCGTGGATGTCGGTAGGATCGACCTCATGCCCGGTTATTCGCTCTTCGATGTCAAGAAAGCGGATGCACGGAAGGTAGTCGGCGCACTGACCGGCGCAGAGTTTGTCGGCAAACGTATCCATGCCGAGATTGCAGACGCCACGCGCGACTATGCCAAGATAGCCGACAAGAAGAGAAAATGATCTGACAGACCGACACAAATCAGATGTCACATATAACGCCCGTCCGTTTCCTGATAGGAATGCGGACGGGCGTTTGACATGTACTGGTTAGGTTCAGGCAGTTTTAGAATTCTGCCTTACCGGGAGTGCGGGGGAACGGAATGACGTCGCGGATGTTTGTCATGCCGGTGACGAAGAGCACAAGGCGTTCGAAACCGAGCCCGAAACCGGAGTGGGGCACTGTGCCGAACCGGCGTGTGTCAAGATACCACCACATGTCCTTCATAGGAATGTGGAGTTCCTCGATGCGGGCCATGAGTTTGTCATAGTTCTCCTCACGTTCCGAACCGCCGATGATTTCGCCGATGTGGGGGAAAAGCACATCCATGGCGCGGACGGTCTTTCCGTCCTCGTTCTGCTTCATATAGAAAGCCTTGATCTCCTTGGGATAGTCGGTGAGGATAACCGGTTTCTTGAAATGCTCTTCGACGAGATAGCGTTCGTGCTCGCTCTGAAGGTCGGTGCCCCAGTGAACGGGGAATTCAAATTTCTTGCCTGATTCCTCGAGAATCTTGACACCTTCGCCATAGGAAAGGCGGATGAAGTCGTTGTTGACCACGAAGTTTAGGCGCTCGGTGAGACCCTTGTCATACATCTGCTCGAGGAAGCGGATGTCGTCGGCGCAATTGTCGAGCGCATACTTGATGCAGTATTTCACGAACTCTTCGGCAAGATCCATATTGTCCGTGATATCATAGAAAGCCATTTCAGGCTCGATCATCCAGAACTCGGCGAGGTGGCGGGGTGTGTTGGAGTTCTCGGCGCGGAAGGTAGGACCGAAAGTATAGATTTCGCCGAGGGCTGTCGCACCGAGTTCGCCTTCGAGTTGTCCCGACACGGTGAGCGATGTGTGTTTTCCGAAGAAATCTGCCGAGTAGTCTACGCGGCCTTCTTCGTCGCGGGGAGGATTTTCGACATCAAGTGTAGTGACCTGAAACATGGCACCAGCACCTTCGGCATCACTTGCCGTGATGAGGGGAGTGTTGAGGTAATAGAAACCTTTCTCCTGAAAAAATTTGTGGATGGCGAACGCGAGAGCCGAACGTATGCGCAGAACCGCCCCGAAGGTGTTCGTGCGGGGACGGAGGTGGGCAATGTCGCGGAGGAATTCAAGAGTATGCCCTTTCTTCTGCAGGGGGTAGGCCAGAGGATCGGCCGAACCGTAGACTTCGAATTCCTTAGCCTGGATCTCGCAGGTCTGGCCTTTACCCTGACTTTCCACCAACAGTCCCTTGACCCGGAGACTCGAACCTGTGGTAAGCGGTTTAAGTTGGTCTTCGCTGAAAAGATTCATGTCGAAGACCACCTGTATGTTGTTGATTGTCGATCCGTCGTTGAGTTGCACGAACTGCACATGCTTGTTGCCTCGACGGGTGCGCACCCATCCCTTAGCCTCGACTTCCGTTCCGATGAGCGCGGGAGTCGAGAGAAGGGTGCTGACTTTTGTTCGTTTCATATCGATGGGTAGAATATGTATTGATTAGTCGATTTATTCGAAAGAACCCATTTTGAGATAATCTACCTCTTCCTGGGTGAGGTAACGCCAGCGACCGCGGGGAAGGTTCTTCTTGGTGAGACCGGCGAAATAAACGCGGTCGAGTTTCGTGACGTGATAGCCGAGACTCTCGAAGATGCGGCGCACGATGCGGTTGCGTCCGGAGTGGATCTCGATGCCGGCCTGATTACGGTCGGTATCGGTGGCATAAGAGATGGCGTCGGCATGGATGGGTCCGTCGTCGAGTTCGATTCCGTCGGCAATGCGCTGCATGTCTTCTTCGGCGATATCCTTGTCGGTCCAGACGTGATAGATCTTTTTCTTGACAAATTTGGGGTGAGTCAACTTAGAGGCGAGATCGCCGTCGTTGGTGAGCAGAAGCACAC
>CAMWGM010000101.1 GCA_947173755.1 uncultured Muribaculaceae bacterium | reverse complement strand
CTGAAAGTCGTGCTGCTCTTCATCGTCATGGTTCCCCTGATGAACCTCCTGATCGAGTGGAATGCCTCGCTCCATCTCCCCGACTCGATGGGAAGTATCGAGACATGGATGAGAAATGCCGAGACTAACGCCGCGCTGCAGACCGACATGATGCTTGCAGGCACCGGCGTCGGAGTGCTCATCGTCAATCTTCTGGTGATAGCGGTCATGGCCGGCGTGAGCGAGGAACTCTTCTTCAGGGCCGGCCTGCAACGCCTGCTCACCACCGGAGGCGTAAATATTCATGTCAGCGTATGGGCGTGCGCATTAATTTTCAGCGCGTTCCATCTTCAGTTTTTCGGCTTCTTCCCGCGCCTGCTTCTCGGCGCACTGTTCGGCTATCTTCTCGTCGCGTCCAAGTCAGTCTGGCTTCCCGCAGCCGCCCATATGCTCAATAACGCTATGGTGGTCGTCACGGTCTGGCTCCACAACCGTCGCGCGCTTGCCGAAGGAATACCATCCGGCTCTGTAGCCGATATTTCCACTCCCGACATCATCAACCCCGACGGGTCAACATGGGGATATGTAATCTCCGCACTGCTTATTTTCGTCATGCTCCTCTCCATCTTCTATCCACGCAAAGAAAAACAAACCTCCATATGAAAACACGACAGGAAAAAATCGAAGCGCTCGGACGTGTCATCGACACGCTCGACATCCTGCGGGTCAAATGCCCATGGGATGCGAAACAGACCAATCTGTCTCTGCGCCCCAATACCATCGAAGAGGTCTACGAACTCTGCGATGCCCTCATCAATGAAGACGACACAAATATCCGAAAGGAATTGGGCGATGTCCTGCTCCATGTGCTCTTCTATGCTAAAATAGGTGAGGAGAAAGGCGCGTTCGACATCGCCGACGTGGCCGACTCGCTCAACGAAAAACTCATCTTCCGTCATCCCCATGTCTTCGGCGACACTCAGGCCGATACGTCCGAAAAGGTGAAACAAAACTGGGAAGATCTCAAACTCAAGGAGAAAGGCGGCAACAAGACCGTCCTTGCCGGAGTGCCCAAAGCCCTCCCCGCTCTGATCAAGGCCGACCGCATCACCGAAAAGGCTGCCAATGTCGGCTTCGACTGGGAACGCCGCGAGGAGGTCTGGGAAAAGGTCGATGAGGAAATGACGGAGTTCCAAGAGGCTGCCGCGGACGGCGACCGTGACGCCATGGAGGCCGAGATGGGCGACCTGCTATTCGCCGTTGTCAACGCAGCTCGCCTTTATGGCATCAATCCCGAGAACGCCCTCGAGCGCACCAATGCCAAATTCATCTCCCGTTTCTCCTACATCGAACAACGCGCCAAGGAGATGGGCCGCTCACTGCGCGACCTGACTCTCGCTGAAATGGACACGCTTTGGAACGAAGCAAAGACTCTCCCGCGATGAACTATAACCAGATCAATAGTCACGAGCGCGACGCCCGGCTGATTTTCGAACCTGCGAGTCACACCTACAGCTACAATGGCATCCCACTCCGATCGGTCACGACTATCGTCGAAGACTGTTTTCCGAAGTTCGACAAAGATGCGCTTGCCCTCCGGGTTGCAGAGAGAGAAGGTGTGCCGGTCAGCACGATCCTCGACCGCTGGGAGGCGGAAGGCGCCCGCGCACGAAATCTCGGCACTCTCCTCCACGACAAAATCGAGCGCTACTATCTTGGCGAGGAGATCGAAGAACCCCATGATGACGCATTCCCCCTCTTCCTCGGTTTCGCCAAGGAGGAACACCTTCACCCCTACCGCACGGAGTGGCGCATCTATCATGAGGATCTGGGCATCGCAGGAACCCTCGACTTTCTCGAGCGCACCCCCGACGGCACATTCAACATCTACGACTGGAAACGCTCGCATAAAGTCGTCGGCCCCGATGCACGCCCCATCATCGCCGACCGCTTCGGCAAATCGGCCCTTCCCCCGCTTGAGCCAATCCCCGACACCTCCTACTGGCATTATGCCCTCCAGTTATCGATCTACCGCATGATTCTGGCCGAAAAATACGACATCCGCGTCAAGGGAATGTACCTCGGCATCTTCCACCCCTCCTACCCTTCGGCATGGAAAGTCGAAGTCCCTTATCTCGCAACCAATATCCAGCGGCTTTTCAATCTGTAGACACCGTTCAGACAAGAAACACTTAAAAGGAATTTAGCAAATTTATGTTAAACTTTTCCACTTGACATTGCCATTCCACTTAAAATGTGTAGCTTTGCAAGTGTGTTTTTCATAGTATTAGATTAAGATAAAGGTTTTTAAAAGGAAGAGATGTCGTGAGACACCTCTTCCTTATTCTTAATGCCCCTCCCATAATCCCCGAAAGGGCTCACTTCCACTCTGCCTTCATGATAACTGCAGGTCTTTACCCGTAAGGATATTAACATAATATAACATCTCTCATCCTTTCCCATCACTTGCATATTACAAAAAAACTCCCTACCTTTGCACCACAAAAACGCACACATACGCGAACTGTGATCCCGATCAGGCTATCCTCTTCAATCACGATCGCATCCGGCCCTATAGCTCAGTTGGTCAGAGCACCTGACTCATAATCAGGGAGTCCTTGGTTCAAGCCCAAGTGGGGCCACCACTTATAAATAGCGGAGGCAATGTCGAAAATGACATTGCCTCCGCTATTATATCCGGATTTCTAAACTTTGTAGACTTTCCGAAACCCCGTCAGAACACCAGTCCCGCCATGATCTGTATAGCATTCATGTTGAATCCGAAACCGTATTCCGATAACCGCTGGCTCGTATACCCTACCTGCAATTTGAATTTGTTGCACCGGAATCCCACTGAAGGCGACCACACAAAGCCGCTATGACCCCTGATAGCCTTGGTCACACCGATGCCATATCCCAAATCTAACGAAACAAAAGGTATGAAATTCTTTGCCAGGGGATAATATCCTCTCATGTTGAGGTAGACAGGGATGATCAGGTCGCTCAGTTCATGATAGTAGTCAAGACCAGTACCCACACCGGCCGAAAAATAATCTCCGATTTTCGCACCTTGAACCGTGTGCACATTCGCGCGGCCGGTGGCGCAAGTACCGACACCGATTGAATAGCCGAAGCCGATCTCACCCTGATACTTGACCGGCATAACCTGTGCCATACAGTTGAAAACCGACGCGAAGGCAAGAATAAGTGTTAAAAGAAACTTCTTCATCAGACTGATTGAATGATTGTTTATTATTTACTCTGTATCGGTGTTGAAACGTGATTGAATCGGCACAAAATTAATAATATCTTAAGAATTATCAAAGTAATGATTTCATTTTCAATCATTCCCGACAGTTGAAATTCACAACTGAAACTCAGAACCTCTTTTACTCAGCGACCTATGAACACCGCCGCATCATCGATTCGCCACATTGAAATTGTCATGTCAACCATTCTTCCGTTCAGACTGTTATAAACTATTATGGACAGTCACAAGAAAATATACGGCATGCCCAATCTCGGGTGCATGATCGGCACAGCCTATCAGAGACTGGTCAGCCAGCTCAGCGAAGTTCTGAAAGAATCCGGCATACCCATCACTCCACCCGAATATCTCGTGCTCCGCGCCCTTTATGAGAAAGACGGAATGCAGCAATGCGAAATAGGCGATATGATCGGCAAGGATAAAAGCGCCATCTGCCGCTCCGTCGCCGGGCTGGTCAGGAAAGGCATTGTCACCACAGAAGCCGTCAGCCATAAATGCATCCGGGTCTGGCTTACCGACGCAGGCAAAAATTATAAAGGCGACATAATGTCAATCGCGGAGCATCAGCATGACACTCTTGTCGGAGTCTGCACCCCGGAGGAATTCCGGATTTTCAGCAACGTGCTCCGCAAGATCATTTCCCAATGACTGACGGCTTGATAATTTCATCACGTTTTCCTACCTTTGTCAAAACTATTCCGCAATGCATCTCTCACACTTTCTTCTTGGCCTCAGCGCCACCCTGCTCGTCTCATGCTCCGGCAACAAGACTGCCGAACAATCCGTCGAAACCGATACCCCGACCAATGTCGACATAAAAGGCCGGTGGTATCTTGAAAACATTGTCTTCAGCGACTCCGATTATGTCCGCCCCGCCGACGAAGTCCCCGGCTCAAGACAATACATCGTTTTCGACGATTCCACTTACTTCATCAACACAAACTGCAACTCCATCTCAGGATATTATACTGTCACCGGCGACAGCATCACTCTAAGCGACGGAGCGCGAACCGAAATGGCCTGCGACAACATGACTACCGAAGACGCCCTGGTGCGCATTCTCCCCACAATCGCTACCGTCTATATCGAAAACGACTCCATAGCGCGTCTCGACTCCCGCAATCCCTCTCAATACATCCTCCTCCGGAAGTGCACACCTGTAGTCAAGTGCCATGCCGACTGACATCCCATCGAAGATCTACCGTTCCCGATGGGATGCTGCCACCTGGGCACTGATCGCGCTGACTCTCTGCTGCTCGATTCTACCCCTTTTTCTCGACGACGACGGCCTCATCCCCGTCTTCGTCGGAGTGCTCGTCGTCGCGGTCGAAATCTTAATCCTGAAAAGCATATATTATCGCGTCGACCGCAGAGGTCTGACTGTCTACCGCCTTTTCCGCCCCACAGTCTATCCTGTCGACAAAATCTACGAAATATCGCGCCCGGCCGGATATACCCCGGGACCAGCCACATCCATCACACGCCGTCTTGCCATCAGTTTCTCCGGCTCGTCCCTCCCATCAGGGTCCAATCCCCTGGTCATCTCCCCACTCGATGAAACCTCCTTCCTTCGTCACGTCATGCTCGTCAACCCCTGCATAACGACAACCCTCACGACACCTTCAGCCGACAGCCCTCACCATCGCAAAGCGTCGCAAAATGCAGACCTCATGACAAGAGAGCAATTCATCGCCGCTATACGCCAACTCGACACCGTGGAAAGCGTGTCAGGGAAAATATATCGGATTGACGTGATCACAGACAGACATGTTCTCGGCACGAGGCTGTCCACTCTTCGCGAATTCAAAATCGATACCGATGGCCTCTATCGAGCCTATCGCGACATCTCAACCGGCATCATCCCCATGACCACCACAGCCTTACGCGACTACGTCAATCGCACCCAGTCACCCTCCCTCGCTATCCTCACCCACCTCCTTCGTTCACGATAATCCCCGCTCTCAACTGATAGGAATCTTTCCCCAACCCAAATCATTCGACAAACCATTTCGCAGAACCTGCCGAATTTAATACCTTTGCATTGTTTACTACATAATCCATATTCACCATGACTGCAAAATCGCTCCTTATATCCCTCTCATTGATGTTGACTGCGACGTTGGCTCTCGCCTCCTCCCCGCTCCAGAAAGCCGAATGCGGAACGATCGAGCGTCTCCGGGTCGCGTCACCGCAACTAAACGACACCATCGACATTGACGTCTGGCTCCCCGACGACTACAGTCCGGCGCAACACTATCCCGTGCTTTATATGCACGACGGCCAGAACCTATTCGACGCATCAACCACATGGAATCATCAGTCATGGGAAATGGACGTCACACCATGCCGCATGATCCGACAGGGTGAAATCCGTCCCCTGATCATTGTCGGTATACACAGCGACCCCGAGAAAAGAGTCTCCCAACTCATGCCTCAGCAAGCAGTCAAAGATGCCGGCCTTGAAGACCTGATGGCTGAAGTGAAACTTAAAGGCCAGCCTGTCCTCGGAGATCAGTATGCCTCCTTCGTTGTCAACACACTCAAACCCCTCATAGACTCCCGCTACTCCACCCTTCCCGACCGCGACAACACATCCGTCATGGGGTCGAGTATGGGAGGCCTGATGTCGTTATATCTCATCTGTCAGTATCCCGATGTATTCGGCAGCGCCGGTTGTCTCTCCACCCACTGGTATGGCACACTTGACGCCGGCACCCGATTCGGCGATGCAATGATAAAATATGTCGAAACCACCTTACCCGACCCCGACACCCACCGCATCTACTTCGATC